>JANLXV010000504.1:0-6463 GCA_031365305.1 Chitinophagaceae bacterium | reverse complement strand
GGCCATCCGGCTTAATTGCTGAGGTTTGAACAGAAGTTCCATTCCAGTCATTATGAAATTGTCCCCTTGCCCATTTTGCCAGGTAATCGTACTGCCATTCGCAAACTGTTTGATTGCGTGGCTCGCCATTGGCCCTTGTCTGGTCATGATAATAATCGCTCCACATCATAGGCATATCATTATCACCTGCTGCAAGCGGGTCGTTGGGATCAGTAAGTTTATCAAAAACTTTTTGCCTGAGTGCATCATCTGTTATCAGTGGCATTACATGATCCATTATTTCATGTTTGCTTTCCATATAAGCAGGCTTATGCTTTCTTTTCTTATGCTCTTCCCACATCATCATACTTACCCATTGCGTATTGTTTGCACGTTTTAATAAGGGGTAAATATCATTGGTGAAAGAAGGCGTATCCGGTAACTGGCAATTTAACCTGTCTATGGCCACCTGTAATAAGGTATCATAAAGGCTTATAACATGCCCGATGCCAGGCGCATAATCCGGCGGCGGGCATATCACCCAGGCCGGCATAACTCTTCTGTATTTTGAAGATCCTTTTAATTTAACTGCCGCTGTAACAGGGCCGTCTGAAACATCATCATGCCATTCATCGTTATTGGCAAATTCACCATCGGTTAATGATTTGCCTGTGGGTGAACCTGATGAACCGAAGCCGCCCAACACACGCAGGCGCCCATCTTTCTCCATTCTCATTTCGCCAAGCGGAACTGTTTTATTATAAAACATACCTGTATCAAAATGTAACCCTGTATTTATTTTGGTTAGAGTACGCTGGCCGGGATCAATGATGAGTTTGCTCCTGTTTTTTTCACCAGCATTTCTCAATGTTGTAGCAGGGTTCAGGCCTTCAAACCTCTTCCAGGCTGCTTTTTTATTGGCAAGATGAACAGACCATTTTATATCTGCCTCTGCTGCTGTGATCTCCTGCACCACGTTACCTTCTTCATCATACCCAAAAATGCGAAACCTTGCTGCCTGCCGTTTTACATGCATATTGTTATCCTTATAACCACCGGGTGGCGGAAGGTTTACACCGGGAATCTCCGGACCGATGAAATATTTTTCAGGGCTGTTACCAAGTCGTGCAATACCAATTGAGGGATGTATTTTAAATGATGCGATTTCTTTCATAATATTTTAACCTGTTATAATTAATAAACTAATCATTAATGCAGAAAAATAAACTGCCCTTCTGATGGTACGCCATGAATATTTACAGCAAATAACATATAATATCCCTTAGGTGCAACAGCATGCGGATGCCCGCCGTGAGGCGCCAATAAAGAAAGTTGTGTTGGATTTGCAGGATCATGTGTGAGCGGCATTTCCAGCACTCTTTGCTCTCCATCTGTTTGGTGCGTAATGGCCATAGGCCTTATCAAAGCCACTTTGGCAATGGATGGTGCATCTGGTGATTCAATAATAAAATTCTGCCCGTGATGAACAAGAGTTGGAATTGTCGTAATCACCGGTCTTGCGCCTGCAAAGAGATAAGGCGGGTTATAAATTTCTATAGAAGTATTATTCCATCCCGCCACCATTACCTGGCCGCTCGGCAATAAAATAGCTACCGAGTGATAATCTCTTATTGATGGTAAAGCAGCCATTGCAGACCATGCATCAGTAATGGGATTATACATAGCGCTGGGCGAATTTGTTCTTTGAATACCGCCACTCAAAAAAACATTCCCATCCGGTAATAATACCGCATTGCAAAGGCTGCGATGTTCTCCGTCAGGAAAAGGTAAAGATGGCCCCCAGGCTGAGAGTGCTGATAACACTGTAGCATCCAGAATCTGATATGTGTTGTTGGTTGCATTATCTACACCTCCCATAACCATTATGCGCAGGTATGGGGGGATAGAACTATACATCATTACAGACATGCCTTTTGCCCTGTTCACCGTATCTGCCACAATATTGTTCCATACGCCGCTTGTGGGGCCCGTAAACGTAAAAAATGCCGTCTGGTTATCCGGTGTTGCAAAGCCGCCTGCGCCGGCGCTTCCCCACCCTGTTCTGGAATAAACCATCACACTATTTGGCAACATGTGCAGGCCGGGATATAAGTTTGGAAAATGTTTAGTATCACCCGTCATAGTTGAAAAGGTATCAGAAGCGATATCATAAATATCCATGTTGCCGGAAGTGTTGCCACAGGTAACCAACACCTTTTCATCATTTAAAATATTTGCTGTGGGATACCATTTTGATTCGCTCATTGCGTTGGAACTTCTTGACCATGAATTGGCTACGGGATCAAACTTCCAGCCCCATTGTGCAACAGGATTAGGACCATAGCCCCCGCCGCCAACCGATAACAATCTTCCATCCGGCAAAAAAACATGGTGGCCGCAAAGCTGTGAATAATCAGGCTGGTTTACGGGGTCTTCAAAAGTTGAAGCAGCAGTATTATTAGGATCCCATAACATAGTGGTTTCAGCCGCAGTGATAAAGAGCACCTTGCCCGTATGACACAACGCAGCATGAACCACGCCGTCTGTTCCGCCGGGCCCACGCCGTGGAATGGGTAATGGAAATGTATCCCATCGGCCGAACATGGAATCACTCAGCAAATCGAAAAGATGACGCAGGTCTTTAAGTACAACTACGTTTTCAACCAATACCTCACGTATGTGCCTAAAGCCAAGAGGAAATTCTTTTTCCCTGAATTCAAAAAGCCTGTTAGCAGTTTCACGTGGCATAATCATCTTTCGCTTCATGTTCATGGTATCAGGATTATCCTCATGAACCGGATTACCCTGGTGTCCTAACCCGCCTTCCGCATGTACGGTCATTAGCTTTTCAAACATCAGGTCTTCAGGCGAAACAGCCTCGTTAAGAAAATTGAGAATGCGGCGATGAAAAGCCGGGTTTTGAAGTGGTTCTTTTAGATGTGGATCAAGCTTAATGGGAGGATATTTCTTTTCTGTTACAGATATTTTTTTTGCTTTCATAATAAATAGAATATGATTGAAAGAGAATTATTCAGAATAAAATTTACCAGGAAAATAATTATCTTATTCACCTTTAAGGTTAAATCATTTTCCTGCTTTTATTTATACATAATATTTAGTTAGATACTTTTATTTTTAATTACATAATTGTGATTGAACCAGCCATTGGTGCAAAATGTATCCCACATTGGAAATGTATTTTGTCTCCCATATTTCCTGTCATGGTTACCGTTCTTGTACCAAGAGGAGTAGGCACCCCTGAATCTGCGGCCGTATTTGCCCCTCCATTAATTTCTATTTCATTAATGATACCTATTTTAGGGGGGAGAGGACTGGCAGCTATCGGGAAGGTTGTTACAGTATGAAATGTTTCCTGAAAATCAAAAGTTACAACAGTGCCAGATGGAACAGAAATATTAAATGGTGTAAATACAGTATTTTTTACAACAATAGTGGCAGCAGGTATTACATCTGCTGTAGGGCATTCTTCACCACGGGGCAATGATACGACCTGGCCCCCATCAACAATTAATAAAGATCCCATCATTCCTATCATCATGTGGTCAAGAAAATGGCAGTGCATGTGCCATTCGCCTTTTGAATCGTTTGTGGAAGGGCTGCCGGCCCTCATGAAGCTTCCTGCTGCTCCGTTTATGATAAAGCCAAAAGAATTTGCAGGCCCAAATATTCGTGTATCCTCAAACTGCGAAACCGGCGTATCCTGCGGGCTGGTTTTAATAGTGTTCTCTGTGGTACCGTGCGGGCCGGGAATGATCCACCGATGGCCATGAATATGAAAGGTATGCACATCGCCACTTGCACCCATACCCACAATACCAAACCGCATTTTAGTTGATGTTCCGGCAACAACTGATGGCGTATTTCCAAGGTATGATCTGCCGTTTATGCTCATTCCCGGAGAACTGCTTAGCCGGTGATATAATTGGAGGTAAATGGCTTTGGTAGGCGGAGTTTTATAGGTTCTTGTACAGAACGCCCTGATAGCGGTAAAATCCCTGTTTAAATGAATGAACGATTCATCAATTTGCACCAGATGTGTTCGTAAGGGCTTAAACATTTTTGTACTGCCTTCATCCAAGCCAGGTTCTTTTAGTTTTGCTTTTGTTTTTGATGGTGCGCTGTTTTTATTAGTCATGGTCATTCCTGTATCTGTCCCCGGCTTTATAGGAGTTGTTACAGGAGGAAATAAGTCCAGGGCAATCGGATCGAGTATACCTACTCTTTGCAAAATGGCTTTATCAATAGCAATTTCAAAAGGGAAAGGAAAACAATTGATAGCAATAGGGTTTCCGTTAGGGCTGTTATCAGGAAAATCAATATTAGCCACAGTAAAATCATTTTGCGTGTCTGCGGGATTATGAATAACAACAATACCGATAGCGCCTAATCCCATATTATCCATATCGCAAAATGAATGATCATGATAAAGCCATACACCTGCGGTTGTTGCCCAGCCAAAGGTGTTCCATGTATAAACGAATGTACCACCCGGTGGAACCCTGTCGCCTATTTTTAAAGTACCAAAGCTGGTGCTGACACCTGGAGCAATTGCATCCCAAAAGGCTGTTTCATCAGGCGCCGTTATTTGCCCGGGCACGGGTGTAGTGCCATCAACCCTTTGCGTTGCATCAGCACTGGACAAGGGGTAAGCACCATCATGCTCCTGTTTAAACACGAAGCCATGCACATGCATACTGTGAGATCGTGCTTTTACATCTTTGGTAAGGCGCATATCCATGTTTTTAAAATGGACAATTACGCTTTCGCCAACATTACATTCAACCACGGGTCCTGGTATCGTTCCCATAGTGCCATTATCTGTCGGGTCTTTCTCATTAATGTCCCAGGGGTTTACTTTCCTGTCGTCAGGCACCGTCCAGGCATCACTTCCATCAGCTTGCACCGGCGCTTTATACCGGCGAAATATAAGAGCGTCCATTATGGTTCCATCCCCATTTCGCAAGGGCGCATACATTCGCCGTGTTCTTGTAATACCTGTGCCTGGCGAAAACAAAGTAACCAGTTCCGACGGCCGAGTGGTAACAGCCAATGCATTTCTGCCTGTCAGGCGGTCAATATTGTTTGGCATGGTATCCCATGGCCTGTTTTCGAGTTGAATCCAAACTTCTGGCATAAAATAAAGTTTTAATTCGCCTACTCTTTTTAAAAGGATTTTCGGCTTACTCCGGTGTTGTTATATCGCTATAGTGCTTTAGCCAAAAAATGGCTAAGACAAAACTTCTGTCAGACGTACCTGTACCCTAATGACGTGATGTTTCGTGTATGTGCTTCAGTATAGGTCCAGGGTGAGATCAAGCCCGGTATTACGGGATTCTGGTGGTTGCCTGCAGCACTGTTATACCATACCCACCACAGCCTGTCAAGGTTGGCATGATGCAGCCAGAATACCGGGTCTGCAGGTGAATCATAAGAGCTCATCGTTCCTCCAACCCAAATATGCACTGAGCCATGAATGCCATTGATAGGCGGAGTAAACGTATCGTATGTAGTTTCGGCCAATGCAGATGCTGTTCCCGATACGATTGATGGAAGGTTGCTGGCGTCGTGCGGACCTCTGAACACGTTAATAGTTCGTGATGGTGTATGTACGGTTGGCAAAAATCCTTCAAGCCAATCGGGGAAATGCTGCTCCCCGGGATTTGTCCAATCCCAATAAGGGATGCATACATCGGGATGATAGTTATGCATTGCTTCCTCAAAAAGCAGAAGGAAAATGCGGTGCCACGGAAGCAAAAGGGTACTGCCGTGCTGTCCGAAAACGATGTTATGAGTTTCAACCATCTGTCCGAGTGTGCCGTCATTATTAACCATGTTGAATGCGCAGATGTAACGTTGCTTTTCCGTATCCGTAAGCGCTGCCTGGCATTTGCGGGTGCATATTGGCGGGAAGAGCCATGGGAGTTTGCTTATCATGGACGCATTCGATTTGTCCATCCTGAGCATTTTTGCAAACGTCATGGTGTTTCTCAGGATGGGGAGATTAGTCATTAATAATTCTTCTAATTCTCTTTTAATATTTGGATTAGGCTTTACGTAATGACGTGATTTTGCAATTGTTTTTTTTGCCATGAGGATATGCTTTATTTACTTAAAAAATTGAGTATAGCTGCTGAATTATTTATTCAAATAGTTATATACGGGCAGGAAAAAGTATCAAGACTACGAATGAACATAGTATTGAAACAGCAGTGATTAACAAGGTTGAGGAGTTTCCCTGGGTTAGTTGTTAGTATTCCAAAGAGAATTGCCGGGGATAGGTAATTTATTCTTATATGAAATTCAATTGGCAAGCATGTGACCAATCGTTATACAATATTCAAACTTGTACAGCAATCTTAAAGTAAACAAAGGGAAAGAATTAAGAAGCGTTTTTTTATCCCCTCAGGAAAACTAATCCAGGAGATATTTTATAAGGTGCGGAGATTTCATCTGCAATATCAAG
>JANLXV010000479.1:0-11344 GCA_031365305.1 Chitinophagaceae bacterium | reverse complement strand
CGGCACTGTTTACCAAACTGTTTTTGGCGAAATGGATAGCTCAAAGGGTATGTTTAGAAAAGGAAATGTAAGCGCCGGCGATTCGTATTTTGTGAACTATGATAAGTAGAAGGTTTAGTGAAAAAACTTTGTGGTGAAATTGAAAAAAAGAAGACTGCAAACTCCTCAATAGTTGAAAATCTGAATTGTTGTTTTGATGCTCATTTTGACCTGGTAACTATTCATCCTTTTTATGATGGCAATGGAAGAACAAACAGGTTATTGATGAATTATATGCAGATTGTGTTTAACCTGCCAATGGGTATTGTTTTTAAAGAAGATAAAGCAGCGTATTTTGATTCGCTTATACAAACCCGCAAACTCGGGGATATAAAAATATTCAGGGCATTCATGTATGCGCAGTATCAGAAATCTCTACTCGAAGAAATTGCCAAAGCAGAAGCGTTGAATAAAACTTCAAAAGGCAATAATTATTCATTTGTTTTTTAAGGCTGTAACAAAAGTTGAATGGCTCATCCATATAATTCCAGGTGAATGGCTTTTCTATCATAGCCAAGTGCGGTAATTTTTTGCCTGGCGTCATCAATCATAGCTTTCCAACCGCATAAATAAAACTGCGCCGGTTTTAGCTGGCTTAGATCCTGGCAGGCCTGGTTGTTATTATTACAAATTTCCTCATACAAACTATGCACATAACCTGTATGGCCGTCCCAATCTTCACGGCTTAACGTAGGCATAAAAGTGAAATGATCAAGCTTTTGCTCCAGTGCCTTCATTTCATCATAATAGAGTAAATCTTTTTGTGTACGGCAGCCGTAAATCAGGTAAAGCTTTTCATGTGAAATGCTGTGAAGCTGCATATAATTCAACATACTCCTGAACGGGGCAATGCCAGTACCTGTGCAGATAAAAAATAAATCTTTTTCAAGTATTGACGGCAAAACAAAAACACCCTGTGGCCCACGAAAGCTAAGCTCAGAGCCTTCTCTTATTTCATTAAACAAATACGTTGTACCCTGGCCACCTTCGAGTAAAACAATCAATAGTTCAAAAACATTTGATCCATCTGGCCAGCTTGCTATAGAATAACTTCGCCATCTTTTATTTTTTTGCTCATGTATAGGCAGGTCAAGGGTAACAAACTGGCCCGGCTTAAAATCAAAAACTTCCAATTCATCAATCTTGATAAAATAACGCTTTGTATTATAAGTTTCATCAACAATGCTAACTACTCTTCCTGTTCGCCATGGCTCAACTGGCATAATATGAAATTTTAAATTTAAAGCAAAAGGTAAATAAAAAAATGAAGTTGAAATTCAGGATAACACGAATTAAAACAAATTACACGAATTGAATAAACTTAAAGCCAGGGCAGTTATAAATCAATGCAGCAAAATTCACGCATGATTAAAGGAATAATAATTCGTAAAAAATTCGTGTAATTCGTGTCGCATAATTTTTTACGTGTTGAATATAACCCAATGTTACCTTTGCGAACCTTTAGAAAAGTACCGGGCGAATGAACCTTGAAGTGTTGTTGAATACTTATAACAGTGACCCCCGCATTGTACAAATTGCGGATGGCATGTTATTGCCTGGTCTGCAAAAAATGCATCTTAAAGGGCTGCAGGGCAGCGCAGCATCCTTCGCAGTAAATGCCATTTACAATAACAACATAACCGAAGCATATAATCATCTGGTAATACTCAGAGATGCCGAAGAAGCCGCTTATTTTCATAACACCCTTGAAAATATTTCCGGAGCGTTAAATGTTTTTTATTTCCCAACCTCTTTCAAAAACAATAAAAATTACCGCCTGTTAAATAGCAGCCATGTGATGTTGCGTATAGAGTGCTTAACTAAATTTTCAAACCCGTTAAGTTCGGGTAGAGTAGGCATTATTGTTACTTATCCACAGGCCTTGTTTGAAAAAGTTGTCTTGTCAAAAACCCTGGCTTCAAACATTATTCAATTTAAACAGGGAGAAACGATTGATGTTGATAATGTGCTTTCTACTTTTGTGTCACATGGCTTTACAAGAACTGATTTTGTGTATGAGCCGGGCCAGTTTGCTTTGCGTGGCGGTATCCTTGATATTTATTCGTTCGGTAATGAAAAGCCTTATCGTATTGAATTGTTCGGAAATGACATTGACAGCATAAGAATTTTTGATCCTGAAACGCAACTCAGTGAGCGGAAACTATTGCAGGTAAATATTATTCCCAATGTTGGTTTTAAAAATCACCCTCATTCAAAAGAAAAAGCTGACATTGAAAAGGTTTCGCTTTTAAATTTTTTACCGGAGAATACTATCATTTGGACCGAAGACTGGATTTTCATCAAAGAAAAAATCGTTCAGCATAATGAAGATGCTGAACTGTTTTTCGATACGCAGCCTGCTGTTCATGAAAAAACCGCTGAAGAAGATGATAATGATTTTGCAGACATCAACAAACATGATTTTGTTAGTGCAGATATTTTAGAAAAGCAGGTGAGGGAAAAACATGTGTTGGAAATTGGTGCCAGGTCATACTTTACAAAAGAGCCTCAATCAAATGATAAGGTTAGCAAGCTTAATTTTACTACACGTCCGCAACCATCTTTCAACAGGCAGTTCAATTTGCTTATTCAAAATCTGGCTGATCTTGAAAAAAAGAAATACAATATTTTCATTTTTGCCGATAACCCCAAGCAACTTGAAAGGCTGCATATTATTTTCAGCGATCTTAAAGCCGAGATTCAGTTTACCCCAATTCCTACATCTATACATGAAGGCTTTATAGATGATGATCTTAAAGTGGTTTGTTATACGGATCACCAGGTTTTTCAGCGCTATCATAAGTTTAGAGTTAAGCAGGCATTCAGTAAGAATAAAGCGCTTACTTTAAAAACGCTGCGTGAGCTGCAACCCGGAGATTTTGTTACGCATATTGATCATGGCGTGGGTGTGTACAGCGGTTTGCAAAAAATTGTACAGGCTGGTATGAATGGTCAGCCAGATCGCTTGCAGGAAGCCGTAAGAATTGTTTATCGGGACAATGATCTGTTGTATGTGAACATTTCTTCTTTACATAAAATAAGCAAGTATAGCGGCAAAGAAGGCACGGTGCCAAAAATGAATAAACTTGGCAGCGATGTTTGGAATAAACTCAAGGACAAAACCAAGAAGCAGGTAAAGGATATTGCGACCGATCTTATAAAATTATATGCCCAGCGAAAGAGCCAGAAGGGCTTTGCGCATTCGCCGGATAATTATATGCAGACAGAACTTGAAGCGTCATTTTTATTTGAGGATACGCCGGACCAAAGCAAAGCAACAGCCGACGTAAAAAAAGATATGGAGAAAGCCTCCCCGATGGATCGCCTGGTTTGTGGTGATGTAGGTTTTGGTAAAACAGAGATTGCTATAAGAGCCGCTTTTAAAACCTGTCTTGATGGTAAGCAGGCAGCAGTGTTGGTTCCCACTACTATTTTGGCTTATCAGCATTATAAAACGTTTGGTGACCGGCTGAAGGATTTCCCGGTTACAGTAGATTATATCAATCGTTTTAAATCATCAAAAGAAAAAAAAGAAACGTTAGCAAAGGTTGTTGAGGGAAAGATTGACATCATTATTGGCACGCATGCTTTATTGGCGAAGGATGTAAAATTTAAAGACCTTGGGTTGATGATTATTGATGAAGAACAAAAATTTGGTGTGGCAGCTAAAGAAAAATTGAAGTTGCTGCGAACAACTGTTGACTCGCTTACATTAACCGCAACGCCTATCCCCAGAACATTGCAGTTTAGCCTGATGGGCGCAAGAGATTTAAGCATCATCAATACACCGCCGCCTAACCGCCAATCTATTCAAACCGAAGTGCAAACCTTTCATCATGAAGCTATTCGGGATGCGATTTATTATGAAACGGAACGTGGCGGACAGGTATTTTTTATTCACAACCGTGTTGTAGGCTTGCCTGAAATGAAGTCTTTGATACAAGGTCTTTGCCCAGACCTTAGCATTGCTTATGCTCATGGACAAATGAGCGGTAAAAGCGAAACGGGCAGCGATCAGCTTGAAGATATTATCCTTGATTTTATGGACCGCAAATATGATGTGCTCGTTTGTACAAATATTGTGGAAAGCGGCGTGGATATTCCGAACGTAAATACGATCATCATCAATAATGCTCACCAGTTTGGTTTGAGCGATCTACACCAATTAAGAGGCAGGGTTGGGCGTAGTAATAAAAAAGCTTTTTGTTATTTATTGGCGCCGCCGCTTAGCACTTTACCTGCTGATAGCCGCAAGCGACTTACCACTCTTGAACAATACAGCGATTTAGGCAGCGGTTTTCAAATAGCCATGCGTGACCTTGATATAAGAGGTGCAGGTAATATGTTGGGGGGAGAGCAAAGCGGCTTTATAGCTGAGATCGGTTTCGAGATGTACCAGAAAATTCTTGATGAGGCGATCAGAGAATTGAAGCGCAAAGATTTTAAAGAATTGTTCAGGGAAGAGATCAAGAAAGAGGACGATTTTGTAAGTGATTGCACCATTGATACAGATCTTGAAATACTGATTCCCGATGAATATGTTGAAAGTATTACTGAACGCCTTACCCTGTATTCCAGACTCGACAATTGCGACACTGAAAATGATCTCGTGGCTTTTCATACGGAGATAGAAGACAGGTTTGGCCCGATTCCTTCGCCGGTTGAAGATCTCTTTACCACAGTACGTTGCCGCCGTATGGCAGTTGATTTAGGTTTTGAAAAATTATTACTCAAAGCCAACAACCTCAAATGCTTTTTTGTAAGTAATCCGGAGTCTGCTTATTTTAATAGTGAAACGTTTAAACGCATACTAACATTTATTCAAACCAGTACAAATAAAGCCAGGCTTAAGCAGGTTGGCAAAAATGGTATTCTCATTGTAGAAAAGATCAACTCTATGAGCGAGCTATACAGCTTCATCAAAAAAATGCATCAGAGCGTGAGGCCGGAGAAGAAGGCATAACACCGCTTATACCAGTATAATAGTCCAATGGATTTTACTGCGGCATAAAAAAAGCGACACAAAATGCATCGCTTTTAAAGTAAAATTGGTTTGATAATCAGAAACTTTTTTTAGCAACACCGTTTTCAATAGCTTCCAAAGCTTTTGCTTCGCTAAGCATTGTTGTCATTTTATTTCCTTTACCGTCGTCCCCTTGCGCCATATAGCCACCACGGGAAGTTTTAGTTATTACTGCGTTTTGCATGGGCACGTCCTTCTCCTTAGTTTTCATGCAATATGCCGTTAACATTTTTGACATTTTGTTGAGTTTATTGGTTTAGTAATTGTGTTTTAAGTGTAACCAGCAACTGGTCATTGGGGTCAAATTTAGTTTTTTCCCGCTATTGTACTTATAATTTTTTGGCCGCCAGATTTTTAATCCAGGTTAAATAGTGCTTAAACATCTATCCTGGCATACTTGGCATGACTCTCGATAAATTCCCGTCTTGGTGGAACTTCATCCCCCATCAACATGCTAAACACCCTGTCAGCTTCTGCTGCACTATCAATGGTTACCTGTTTTAAAGTTCGTCTTGATGGATCCATTGTTGTTTCCCACAACTGTTCGGAGTTCATTTCACCCAAACCTTTATACCGTTGAATATTCACGCTATCTTCTTTTCCGCTGGCTACTTTTTCAATCCAGACTTTACGATCTGCATCATCCCATGCATAAGCCTGCTCCTTTCCTTTTCTTAATAAATATAGCGGAGGCTGGGCAATATAAACGTAGCCCTGTTCCACCAGTTCCTTCATATATCTAAAAATAAATGTGAGAATAAGTGTAGCGATATGGCTGCCATCCACGTCAGCATCCGTCATAATGATGAGCTTATGATAACGAAGTTTGGTAATATCAAGCGCTTTAGGATCTTCAACCGTACCAATTTTTACGCCAAGTGCGGTAAACATATTCCTGATTTCTTCATTATCATATATCCTATGTTCCATAGCTTTTTCAACATTAAGAATTTTACCTCTTAACGGTAAAATGGCCTGAAAACTCCGGTCTCTTCCCTGCTTGGCTGTACCACCTGCTGAATCACCTTCAACCAAAAATAATTCGCATCTGAAGGGGTCTTTATCTGAGCAATCAGCCAGTTTACCCGGTAAACCTCCACCGGTAAGTACGCTTTTACGCTGCACCATTTCCCTGGCCTTTTTAGCTGCAGCCCTTGCCTGTGCAGCAAGTATTACTTTCTGGATGATGGTTTTCGCATCCCTTGGATTTTCCTCCAGGTAAGCGGTGAGCACCCTGCTCAGCGTTGTATCAACAACACCTGATACTTCGCTGTTTCCAAGTTTGGTTTTGGTCTGACCTTCAAATTGTGGTTCTGGAACTTTTACAGAAATTACCGCACTTAAGCCTTCTCTAAAATCATCTCCTTCAATTTCTACCTTCGCCTTTTCAAACATGCCTTCTTTTTCACCATAGCTTTTAAAAACCCTGGTAATGGAACGCCTGAAACCGGCAACATGTGTACCACCTTCAATAGTATTTATATTGTTTACATAACTGAATAAATGCTCCTGGTACCCCGTATTGTAAACAAGTGCTACTTCAACGGCCACGTTTGATAAAGCATCGTGGCTATCGCAATAAATAACGGTAGGAAGCAAAGGATGCCTGTTGCCATTCTTGTCGAGCATTTCAACAAATTCAACAATACCGCCTTCGCTGTAAAATGTTTTTGTATAAGTTTTACCTGTGTCATCAGTTTCTCTCAGGTCATTGAGAACAATAGTAATTTTCTTATTTAAAAAAGACAATTCTCTTAACCTGCCTTCAAGTATTTCCCTGTTGTAAACTGAAACAATAAAGATTGAGGTATCAGGCCAAAACTGCACTTTTGTACCGGTAGTCTCACTTTTTCCAATTTCTCTTACAGGATAATCAGGGATACCGATGTGGTATTGCTGTTCAAAAGTTTTACCATCTCTGTTAACTGTAACATGCAATTTTGCGCTTAATGCATTTACACAGCTTACACCAACACCATGCAGGCCGCCACTAACTTTATAAGTATTCTTGTCAAATTTACCACCGGCATGAAGCACCGTCATTACAACTTCCAATGCACTTCTGTTTTCTTTTGTATGCATACCTGTTGGTATACCTCTGCCATCATCTGCAACGGTTATAGAATTATCTTCATTAATAGTAACAACAATGTTATTACAGTACCCCGCAAGGGCTTCATCTATGGAATTATCTACTACTTCGTAAACCAGGTGATGGAGACCTTTATTCCCTATATCACCAATATACATTGCCGGCCTTTTTCTTACAGCTTCAAGGCCTTCTAAAACCTGGATGCTATCAGCACCATATCCATTTATATCAGTTTCTACCAATTCTGCTGTGCTTGTATCCATTATAAAATTTAATTTCTAAAAAGATGATTTATACGGCGGCGAAGGTAACAATTTACAGGGCAACCACCTAAAGTTAAGGGATGTTATAAGTGCGCTTATGCACATTTTTTGCAGTATGTATTTTTACTTCCAAAATGGCTTTTATATGTCATCTTTTGTTTACAAAATTATTAATGTTAACGGCTAGTTTATATTTGCATATAGGATGCAAAATGAGATTGATATCGTTTCTATGGCGCTTAAAATTCCTGTGATGATGAACAGTTTAATTGTCTTACAGGAACGGGAAAGGCAAATCCCCGGCTCGGTTCAATACAGTATCCGCAGATTAAAAAAAGAAACACCCTTGTTGGAAGATACAGGCATCCTGAATTACCAAATCTCAAACCACAAGCCTGCGAATAATTATCTTGAACTTCGTTTTTGCATTTCCGGCAATACTTATTGCAGCCAGAAAGAAAACAAATGCAACTTTTGTAAAGCCAATGTTCAAAAAAAATGTACTGAGAAAGTGGAATGCATTGACGTTATCAGTTTAAAATTTACCCCCGCCCATTTGTCTCAATTTGTAAAGGCAGTTAAGCATACTACTTTTTCTGAAGATATTTTGAATTTCCGGCATGTGAGTTCTTTCTATAAAGTATTGCCGTTATGTGGCAGAACCAGGTTAGTGCTTGAAGCTCTCCTAAATCATTCCTTTACCGGCAGCCTCGAAAATATTTTTATTAATGCTCAAACACAAATGCTGCTTTTATACAGTATGGAGTGTATGGCGGGTGATAAAGAAGAAGCCTTTACTTGTAAGTTTTTGGCTAATGAAGAGGACAGGGGGAAAATATTAAAAGCCAGGGAAATTCTTTTGCAGCATATCAGCGAGCCACTTACGATAAAGGAACTGAGCAGGAAAGTTGCCATAAACGAATGTTACCTGAAAAAAGGCTTTAAGGAAATGTTTGGGACAACAATTTTTGATTTTTTTCAAAGTCAGCGCATGGAACACGCTAAATACTTACTCTACGAAAAAGGCTTAAGCGTTACAGATGTTTCCAATTTATTAGGCTACTCCTATATATCTCACTTTTCTACAGCTTTTAAAAAGCACACCGGCTTAAAACCGTGCGAACTTTTATTTCATTAAAGAACAAAAAAATAGCTGCCCTTTTGAGACAGCCATTTGTAAATACCTTTCAATTATGAACTATGCTGCAGAGCAAGCCAAATTATTCAAGTTAGAAGGTGTTACGGTTAGCAACGGCATAAGCAAACATGTTGCTCAGTCATTCGGGATACTTATTTCCAATTTTGTGCCAACAAAGGTGTCTGTTGGTAAATCGGTATTGATATTTAATTTATGATTGATGCTGTACCTTGATTCTAAAGGCTTATCAGTAACTTTGCACACTTATTTTTAAAGAAGGATGACATGGCGAAGCGATACAAGGAATTTGACCAGCTTAATATGCCTCAAATAGCTGAGGAAATTTTACATAAATGGAATGATAATCAAATTTTTGAACAAAGTATTGCCATAAGAAAAGACGCAAAACATTTTGTATTTTATGAAGGTCCGCCGAGCGCTAATGGTATGCCAGGCATCCATCACGTTATATCACGTACTTTAAAAGATTTGGTTTGCAGGTATAAAACCATGAAAGGCTTCCTTGTAAACCGCAAAGGAGGCTGGGATACACATGGCTTACCTATAGAACTTGGAGTAGAAAAATTATTAGGGATCACCAAAGAAGACATTGGCGTAAAAATATCCGTTGAAGAATATAACAGGGTTTGCCGCAAAGAAGTATTACGTTTTAAAGACAAATGGGACGAATTAACTACCAAAATGGGGTATTGGGTTGATCTTAAAAACCCGTATATCACCTTTGAAAACAATTACATTGAAACACTTTGGTGGTGCCTGAGTGAATTGTACAAAAAAGGGCTTTTATACGAGGACGTAAGTATACAGCCTTATTCACCTGCTGCCGGCACGGGTTTAAGTTCCCATGAACTCAACCAGCCAGGAACTTACAAAGATGTCAAGGATACAAGCATTGTGGCGATGTTTAAAATGGCTCCTCATAGACAAAAGCTTAAAGAAATAGCCTCCAATAAAGATATTGCTACTTTAATGGCAAAACATGGAAGGAAAACTTTTTATGAAGGATTATCCAATATTGCTAAAGAACATGGATCATCGGAAATTTTCTTTTTAGCGTGGACTACTACTCCATGGACCTTACCGTCAAATCTAGGATTAACTGTTGGCCCTAGAATTAAGTATGTGCTTGTCAAAACTATAAATCCTTATAGTTATCAACAAACGGATCAAGAAATAAATATCATTTTAGCCAAATCGTTGTTTGGACGATATTTTGAAACTGAGGGTGAAGCAATGGAATTAAATATTGGTGATTTTAGGCAAGTTATTAGGGGCATCCCAGTCGAAAATTCAAAAGAATTTATAGATAAAGGCAAAATAAAACATTGGAAAATTCTTGCAGAGTTTTTGGGAGAAGATATTGAAGGAACTGAATATGAACAACTACTTCCATTTACTGCAAATACTTTGGGAAAAATTCAAGAAATCACTCCTGATGCAGAACCTTTCAAAATAATTACAGGAGATTTTGTAACTACAGAAGATGGTACAGGCATAGTCCATACAGCGCCAGCTTTTGGTGCAGATGATTTTAAAGCAGGCAAAAAAAACAATCTCGGCATACTCACATTAGTTGATAAAGAGGGAAAGTTTATAAACGGAGTTGGGGAATTTAGCGGTCGTTTTGTAAAGGATTACCGTAATGACCCTGAATATGCTGACGTAAATATTGACATTAGCGTAAAGCTTAAAAAAGAGAACAGGGCTTTTAAAGTAGAAAAGTACGAGCATAATTACCCACATTGCTGGCGCACCGATAAACCGATTATTTATTACCCGCTGGATGCCTGGTTTATAAAAACGACAGCTGTAAAAGAGCGGATGGCAGAGCTTAACCGCACCATCAACTGGAAGCCTGCTTCAACCGGTACCGGGCGTTTTGGTAACTGGCTTGAAAATATGGTAGACTGGAATTTAAGCCGCAGCAGGTATTGGGGAACGCCGTTGCCAATTTGGAGAACTGAAGATGGCGATCCCGATAATTATCGGGAAGAAACATGTATAGGCTCCATTGAAGAGTTGAAGAAAGAGATTATAAAAGCAAACAATGCTTTGGGCAGTGATACAAACTCAGCATTCGCTTCCAGAGAATTAGATCTTCATAAGCCTTACGTTGATGATATTACTTTAGTAAGCAGCAGGGGCTTACCAATGAAAAGAGTTGATGATCTTATAGATGTTTGGTTTGACAGCGGTGCTATGCCTTATGCGCAGTGGGGTTTACCAGATACAAGTTCAAATAAATTCGGACCGTTAAGTACAGAAAATTTTTGGCAGTATCACTCACTCGCCAAAGTCTCCCCCACCGGGGGAGACCTGCCTGCCGGACAGACAGGTTTAAAGGGGGCGGTTTTTCCCGCAGATTTTATAGCCGAAGGTATTGACCAGACCCGTGGATGGTTTTACACGCTTCACGCATTGGCCGTATTGCTTTTTGATAATGTTGCCTATAAAACCGTGGTAAGCAATGGATTTGTGCTTGATAAAAACGGCAATAAAATGAGCAAGCGCATCGGCAATGTGGTAGACCCTTTTGAAACCATTGACAAATTTGGCCCCGATGCTACACGCTGGTACATGATAACCAATGCCGCACCCTGGGATAATTTAAAATTTGATATTGAGGGCATCAAAGAAGTTCAGCGCAAGTTTTTTGGCACCTTATATAATACTTACCAGTTCTTTGCTTTGTATGCTAACGTGGATGGTTTTACTTACGGCGAAGTCCAAACAGAACTTAGCCAACGCCCTGAGATTGATCGCTGGAT
>JANLXV010000378.1:0-8258 GCA_031365305.1 Chitinophagaceae bacterium | reverse complement strand
TAAATGCTCTTACCGAAAAAGAAAGGCGGCAAAAATTAGTTAACCTCATTGTAGTAGCCGAAGGTGATGGCTTTGGTGGCGCCGATGAGGTGGCAAAAATTATTAAGGAAAGAATGCCTTCACAGGATGTAAGAGTTTGTGTGCTTGGGCACATACAAAGAGGTGGCGCACCAAGCTGTTTCGATAGGGTGATCGCCAGCCGCATGGGCTATACAGCAGTGGAGTGTTTAATGGAAGGCCGTCATAATATATTTGTTGGCATACTGAACAACAGGATGCATTATATACCTCTTAATGAAGCTGTAAAGAGAAAACAAAAGATCAGCGATGAATGGATGAAGATTGTAAAGATTCTTTCTTCATAAGCAATGATTCATTTTTAATGTACTCAGGTTCTCTAAGCCAAACCCGCAAAAGATAAAGCATGTCAAATACTACTACAAAGCCTTATACATCTTCAATTGATAAAAAAGCCGGGCTTGAGCATACCATGAAAAGAACCAAAATAGTAGCAACCGTTGGGCCGGCCTGCGATTCTTATGAAAAATTACTGGAACTGGTTAAAGCAGGTGTAAACGTTTTTCGCCTGAATTTTTCTCACGGCAGCCACGAAGACAAAGCAAAAATTATAGAGCTTATTCGCAAAATAAATAAAACAGAACCTTACAACATAGCGATACTGGCAGATCTGCAGGGGCCAAAATTACGTGTGGGTGAAATTGAAAATAATGCCCTTGAAATAAACCCCGGTGATATACTGACTTTTACCAATACCAAATGTATTGGCACAAAAGAAAAAATTTATGTGAGCTATCCTAATCTTCATAACGATGTAGTGCCTGGAAACATCATTATGATTGATGATGGAAAACTTGAAGTGAAAGTAGTGGAGATCACTCCCGAAAACGATGTGAAGGTAGTGGTTGAAATGGGCGGTATTCTCTCATCAAAAAAAGGTATTAATTTACCTGATACCAAAATTTCACTACCAGCGCTTACTGAAAAAGATTTAATAGATCTTGATTTTATCATTACACAAAAAGTTGACTGGATAGCGCTTTCATTTGTTCGCCAGGTTAAAGACATTACAGAACTTAAGGCCATCCTTAAAACGCATAACAGCAAGTCGAAAGTGATTGCCAAAATTGAGAAACCTGAAGCCCTGATAAATATCAGGGATATCATTATTGAAAGCGATGCAATTATGATTGCCCGTGGAGATCTTGGCGTAGAACTCCCGGTTGAAAAAGTGCCCTTGATACAAAAAGAGTTAATCCGAAAATGTATGCACAGGGCTAAACCTGTGATTGTGGCTACGCAAATGATGGAGAGCATGATTGACAGGATTAAGCCAAACAGAAGCGAGATCAGTGATGTGGCCAACGCTGTTTTAGAAGGTGCTGATGCTGTGATGCTCAGCGGTGAAACTGCTACCGGTATGCATCCTACGCTGGTTGTGCAAACTATGAGCAAAATAATTTTAGAAATAGAAAGAGCCGCCTACGATTATAACAGGGAAGATATTTTAGCGCCACAGCCTCACTCCCCTTCTTTTTTAAGTGATGCCCTTTGTTACACCGCCTGCAAACTTGCACAGGATGTAAATGCAGAAGCCCTGGTTGGTATGACGCAGAGTGGCTATACAGCTTTCATGTTAAGCAGCTTCAGGCCTAAATCATTACTATATATTTTTAGTAAAGAACAAACGCTTATAAATCAGCTAAGCCTGAGCTGGGGCGTACGAGCTTTGTACTATAACGAAGAGGAAAGTCTTGATGATATCATCTTCGACCAGATTGATATTTTAAAGGAACGTGGTTATTTAAAAGATGGAGATCTTGTTGTAAATACCGGCAGCACGCCGGTTGATCTACATCTTCCTACCAACACGGTAAAAATTACTAAAGTAAGTTCTGATCTTCCCAAGCGTCATTAAAGGCAAAAGGAATAGGCAAAAGGAAAAATTCAAAATTAAAAAGTTGGGTTAAGTCTTTAACCTGATTTTCCCGGAAAAAATCAATAAGAGGGCATTTTTACTTTTTACATTCTGCATTTTACTTTTTACTTTTTACTTTTTACTTTTCTTCATAAACACTTCTAAATTATTTCTGGCGTTTTTTCTTACTTTATTCTTTATCACACTACTCCAGCCAAATAATAAGCCTGTTGAACCAAGCGCCTGCCTGCTCCATTTGTAAAAACTAAATTCATCGGTTTGCTCAGTAATTAAATTATTTTGAACATGCAGGTATGACGTAACTGTATTGACAACTCTTCTGCCTGTTTTAGAAAATGTATAATTCGCTACCCATTTATAGGTATAGTAGTCATCATCTTTGGCTACCTGGTGAAATGAGACAGAAAAATCTTTTGCTGTGTTACAAAGCATTTCCCACATACTTGTAATTTCTTTACCCTGCAAAATGCCAAATACAGGATCGCTGAAAACCGCATCAGGACTATAACAACTGTTCATCGCTTTATAATCTAACATGACGAAGGCTGTATAAAACTTATCTGCTACATTGCCAATATTGTTCATACTTAAATTTAGTTTCTTTACTTTTAGAATTACAACATATTTATGCGATACATAATAACAGTAATACTTTTTAGCGCCTGTTTAAATAATTTATGTGCGCAAAATGCCGACAGCATGTGGTTTGTAAATAATTACACAAAGCTGGAAAAGCTTATTCCTATGCGGGACGGCGTGCATCTGTTTACATCCATTTATGTGCCTAAAGATGCATCTGAAAAACATCCGTTATTGATGACAAGAACACCGTACTCATGTGCGCCCTATGGTGCAAACAACTATGTACAGATCTGGAACAGCTATGCTTTCGCTTATGCAAAGGAAAACTATATTTTGGTTCTGCAGGATGTTCGTGGCAGATATATGAGCGAAGGTGAATATATGGATGTTAGGCCTTTCATTAAAAATAAAACCGGCAAGCAAACTGATGAAGCCAGCGATACTTATGATGCTATTGACTGGCTTATAAAAAACCTGCCTGGTAATAATAACAAAGTTGGCGTATTTGGAATTTCGTATCCCGGTTTCTATTCAACAGAAGCGGCTTTAAGCGGACACCCTGCATTGAAAGCAGTAAGCCCGCAGGCTCCTGTTACCGACTGGTTTATCGGCGATGACTTTCATCATAAAGGCGTATTCTTTGCAATGGATGGCTTTTCATTTTACCCAACATTTGGCAAGCCACATCCTAAGCCTACAAAAGATTATGGCGAAGGTTTTAAAACGCCAATTAAAGACAATTATAAATTTTATCTGCAAACCGGTGCGGTAAAAAATCTCTCTAAACTTATTGGCGACAGTATAAAATTCTGGCACGAACTCTACCAGCACCCTACGTATGATGATTGGTGGAAAGCAAGAAATGCGAGAGTAGGTTTGTATAATGTAAAACCGGCCATGTTATGGGTTGGCGGATTGTTTGATGCAGAAGATTGCTGGGGTGCATGGAATGCTTATAAAGCCTGTGAAATGCAAAGCCCGTCAACAAATAGCAGGATAGTGATGGGGCCCTGGTATCATGGGCAATGGACAAGGGAAGGTGAATATCTTGGTAACATAAGTTTTGGAAGCAAGACCGGTGAGTGGTTTCAAAAAAACATGGAAATACCCTTCTTCAATTTCTATTTAAAAAATAAAGGCAATGTGTCATCCTTAGCCGAAGCAACCATATTTTTTTCAGGAGAAAATCAATGGAAGACATTTGACAAATGGCCGCCAAAAAATATACAATCAAAAGACCTCTACCTGTCATCAGACGGTAAGGCGGATTTTAAATTTTTACAGCCAACGCCAATGACGGATACGCCAAAAACACTTGGCGATAAAATCAATACCATAGCCGATAAAATTTCTACTATTCTAAACCCTGATAAAACCACTTTTAATTATACTGAATACACCAGCGATCCTGCACATCCGGTGCCCTACACTGAAGATATACACGAACAAAGAACAAGAGAATACATGACGGATGATCAGCGTTTTGCTGACCGCCGTCCGGATGTAGTTACTTTTAAGACGCCTGTTTTAACCAACGATGTAACGCTTGCAGGGCCTGTAATCGCAGATCTTAAAGTAAGCATAAATACTACAGATGCAGATTTTGTAGTTAAGCTGATTGATGTATTTCCGGATGATTTTAAATACGATTCTACTTTTAAAACCAATGGTTTAAATTATGCAATGGGCGGTTATGAAATGCTGGTTAGAGGGGAGATCATGCGTGGAAAATTCAGAAATAGTTTTGAAGTGCCTGAACCGTTTACTCCCGGTAAAGTAAGCAGTGTAAAATTTGAATTGCCTGATATAGCGCATATTTTTAAAAAAGGACATAGCATAATGGTGCAGATACAAAGTACCTGGTTTCCTTTAGCAGATAGAAACCCGCAAAAGTTTACTGACATTTATAAAGCAGATGATAAAGATTTTCAAAAGGCAAACATCAGGATCTATCATGATGCGGTTAACCAGTCTAAATTAATTTTGCCGGTTTTAAATTAATCTTAATAATGTATTTTAAATTTTTTGTACTTTTTTTCTGCTTAAGCTTTCGTCAAACATCATACTGCCAGCCTGGTAATAGCGTAGCAAATTTTATCAAAGGCAATTATAACAAGCTTGATACAACCATCACGATGCACGATGGTATAAAGTTGTATACAATACTATACATCCCTAAAGATCAGAGCCGGCAATATCCTTTTTTAATTGAGAGAACCCCCTACTCCGCCGGGCCTTATGGGAAGAATAATTACAGCAGCAGGATTGGCCCGAATCTTCAGCTTATAAAAGAGAAATACATTTTTGTATTGCAGGATGTGAGAGGCAGGTACATGAGCGAAGGCCACAATCTTGAAGTAACACCATACATCTCTAATAAAGCCAGCAAGGATGCTGATGAAAGCAGCGATACTTATGAAACGATTGACTGGCTGATAAAAAATATCTCTAACAACAATGGACGTGCAGGTATGTATGGCATATCATATCCCGGCTTTTATGCTACAGCGTCGCTACCCGGCGCACATCCTGCATTGAAAGCTGTAAGCCCGCAGGCGCCGGTCACCGATGAATTTATCGGCGATGATGTAAATCATAACGGTGCATTTTTTTTATTAGACAACTTTGACTTCATGAACTATTTTGGCAAGCCGGTAGAGGGGCCGGTTGAAGATTATGGCAGCGAAGTGTTTGATACCAATTACCGGGATGCATACAAATTCTTTCTTGGCATGGGGCCGGTAAAGAATACGCAGGGCCCGCAATACTTTAACAACAAAAGTTATATCTGGACCGAATACCTGCAGCACGATACGTATGATGCGTATTGGAAAGCAAGAAATATCAGGCAACATCTTAAGAAGATAAACATCCCTGTTTTGGTAGTTGGTGGATGGTTTGATGCCGAAGATCTGTTTGGTGCTTTGCAAACGTATGAAGCTATTGAAAAGGAAAGTGTCGTAAATAAAAACAAGCTTGTTATGGGGCCATGGACACATGGGGCATGGGCCGCTCCTATATGGTCAAAGTTTGGGACTTATGATTTTGGAAGCAACACCAGCGCTTACTTCCAGGATTCGTTACAAACAAAATTTTTTAATTATTATTTAAAAGATATAGCTGATTTTAATGCGGCAGAAGCCACAGTTTTTGAAACGGGATCTAATCAATGGAAGATGTATGATACCTGGCCTCCATCTAATGTGATGCAAACCAATTATTTTTTAAATGCCGGTAACAAATTATCTCTACAAAAAAATACCACCGGTAAAAGCTTTGACGAATACATCAGCGATCCCAAAAATCCCGTGCCCTATACTAATGGCGTTTATAAAAACAGGAATAATGAATATATGGTTGAAGACCAGCGCTTCGCCGCAGCAAGGCCAGATGTTGTAGTATACGAAAGTGATTCATTAATTACTGATATTACACTTACAGGAAAGATTGCTGCTGATATTTTTGTAAGCACGTCCGGCACTGATGCAGACTTTATAATAAAACTTATTGATGTACTGCCATCACGTGAAACCACAACAGCAAAGCTACCGCCAGGTACTGGTATGGCTGGGTTTCAGCGGTTGGTAAGAGCCGAAGTGATGCGTGGTAAATTCAGGAACAGTTTTGAAAAACCAGAAGCATTTGAACCTGCTAAGATCAGCGAAGTCAAATTTTTTTTGAACGAGGTATCACATACTTTTAAAAAGGGGCATCGCATAATGGTACAGGTACAAAGCTCATGGTTTCCGCTGGTTGATATAAATCCACAGAAATTTATGCGTATACCTGAAGCAGAGGAAAAAGATTTTCAGAAAGCAACCATTAAAATATATCATGATGCCGAACATCAATCTAAATTAATTTTACCTGTTCTAAAAAAGTAACGATTTCTAAACACCAGCTATAAAAATTATACAATGCAGGCAGCACAAACCAATTCCAATCTCCACACCGGGATGATTGACTCTTTAGAAAAAATTCCTGTAAAAATTTTTCCTACTCCAAAAGATGGTTCCGTATATGTCGCAAATATTATCGCCAAGCTTATCAAACAAAAAGAAGCTGCCGGCAAGATGTGCGTTATTGGCTTAGCCACTGGTTCTACGCCAAAATCTTTATATGCCGAGCTTGTTCACATGCATAAGAATGAAGGGTTAAGTTTTAAAAAAGTGATCACTTTTAACCTTGATCAATATTATCCCATGGAAGCAGATGCTTTAAACAGTTATCATTACTTCATGCGTAAAAATTTATTTGAGCATACAGATATTGATCCGCATAATTATTTTTTACCTGATGGCATGTTACCAAAAGAACAATTAAAAGATCACGCTGCTGCGTATGAAAAAAGAATTGAAGATGCCGGTGGTATTGATCTGCAGATATTAGGAATAGGCAACAATGGCCACATTGGTTTTAATGAACCAGGTTCAGCCAGCTATTCAAAAACAAGGCTGATTACATTGGATCACTCCACCAGGCTTGCCAACTCACAGGAATTTGCTAATGTATCACAAGTGCCGCGGATGGCCATAACCATGGGCATAAGTACCATAATGAAATCAAGGCAAATTATTTTGATGGCATGGGGACAAACCAAAGCGCCAGTAATTCAAAAGTCAGTTGAAGGCATGGCCACAGAAGATGTACCGGCCTCTTTACTGCAGAACCATGATAACTGCACCTTTGTAGTTGATGAAGCTGCAGCAAGCGAACTAACGCGTTTTAAATCTCCATGGCTTACAGGCGAATGCGAGTGGACACCAAAGATTGTAAAGAGTGCTGTGATAAGCCTGGCGTTAAAACTTAACAAGCCCGTTCTAAGTCTTACTGATCATGATTATAACGAATATGGATTAAGTGATCTGTTGGTAGAAAAAGGCGACGCTTATGAAATAAATCTTGAAGCCTATTACATGCTGCGGGATAGCATAACAGGATGGCCCGGCGGAAAACCGAACAGCAGCCTGGTAAATCATCCTGAAAGAAGTGAGCCATTCCCAAAAAGGGTGTTGTTATTTTCTCCTCATCCGGATGATGATATTATAAGCATGGGTGGAACTTTCATGCGCCTGCATGACCAGGGGCATGAAGTGCATGTTGGCTACCAGACCAGCGGCAACATTGCTGTAACAGATGAATTTGTAACACGCTTTATTGACTTTGCTGTAGGCTTTGAAAATACTTTTGGAATTGATGATACTAAAAGCCGGAAGATTCTTGACGATGCTATTTTATTTTTAAAAAATAAAAAATCCAGTGAAAAAGATAGCCCCGAAATAAGAAACATAAAAGGATTGATACGCCGGTGCGAAGCAAAAGCCACGTGTAAATATGTGGGCCTAAGTGATGATCAGATTCATTTTATGAACCTGCCATTTTATGAAACAGGCACCATTGAAAAAAATCCTATGGGCGAAGAAGATGTGGTGCTGACTGTAGAGTTAATAAAAAAAATAAAGCCACATCAAATATATTGTGCCGGTGATCTTGCTGATCCACATGGTACTCATAAAGTTTGCCTTGATGTTGTACTTGAAGCCATGCAACGCATAAGAGAAGAAGGCAATGAATGGGTTAATGATTGCTGGATATGGCTATACAAAGGCGCATGGCAGGAATGGGATATTAGCGAAATAGAAATGGCGGTACCTATGAGCCCTGACCAGTTAAGAAAAAAGCGGTATGGTATATTTATCCATCAATCACAAAAAGACAG
>JANLXV010000369.1:0-3411 GCA_031365305.1 Chitinophagaceae bacterium | reverse complement strand
AAAAACTATAGAAAAACCAAAGGCGGTTAAATTAACCACCACGCCAAAAGTTATCGTTGTGAGTGATGCAGGCGCAAAAAGATCAGTGGTGAAGATTGTATTATGACCTGCAGGGGCACCGGTATTGGCGAAGCAGTAAAGATGGAAAATATTACCTGTATAATAAATCGATGAGTACAGACCCGGCATTCAAGCGTCCGGCTTCACCATAAATCTTTCGAATAAAAAACCCCGGAGAAACTCCGGGGTTTTGTTTATGTGTCTTTTACAATATTAATAGTTCCTTACAGTCATTTCTGTTCTCCTGTTCTTCGCACGCCCTGCAGCAGTTTTGTTATCTGCGATTGGTTTTGTTTCACCATATCCGGCAGATTTCAAACGGGTTTCTGCAACACCTTGCTTGATCAGGTATTCTTTCACAGCACCGGCACGGTTATCAGAAAGAACCTGGTTGCTTTCATCAGAACCTACGGCATCTGTATGGCCATCTATATCAACCATAAGTGACTCATCAGCTTTCATCAGGTTGGCAACCTCATTCAATGATTTGAAAGATTTAGGTAACAACTTATAACTACCTGTTGCAAAGAATACATTCTTAGCAGCGAAATTGATCTTGTCAATTATTTCTTTTGCAATAACCGGGCAACCCATATTACTTGCAGGGCCAGGACGGTTTGGACACTTATCTTCTTCATCATTAACGCCATCACCATCTGTATCCGGTATCGGGCAACCCTGGTAGCGGGCAAGGCCTTTAACAGTAGGGCATTTATCTTCTTCATCATTAACACCATCACCATCTGTATCAGGGATAGGACAACCTTCATATTTAGCAAGGCCGGCAACATCCGGGCATTTGTCATCTCCATCTGCGATACCATCCCCATCACGATCAGGGCAACCTTGTAAAGAAGCCAGTCCCGGAGTATCAGGGCACTTATCATCAGCATCCATAACACCATCACCATCACGATCTAAAACTACAGGCGGTGGCGGCGGCGGGATTACCATTGGTTTTTCAGGACCGAAGTTCTGCAATAAACCTATTGAGTAGAAAATATTGTCTTTTAATACATCTTTGGTTAAAGAAAAGCGGTATTGCCCCTGTAACATAAGGTAGGTAACGCTATTAAAATTAAACTGAAGACCTATACCAGCAGGTGCATATGCACCCCATTTGCTGGAATAATATCCCCCACCTATACCCACGGTCAGGAATGGGTTAAATATATTGTTGTCCTGGAAAGGGCGGATATTTAAACTTGGTTCTAATTCCAACCCGATCTCAGTTTTAGCATATGCTACATTTCTATCAGCTGCATAATCATGCAATAGGGCTGTAACCTTTGTTGAGAAATCAATAATAGAAGTTAACCCTCTCCAATAAGAAATAGAAAAACCAAAATCCATATCTTTTGGCTTTGCAAATATTCTTGAACTGGATTTATCTTTCAATGTAATAGGAGTTTTGAAATCCACCGCATCAAGGTGAATTCCTACCAGGGCCGGCTTCTTCGTCATGCCCGAGTTTTTCATTTGTGCGAATGCACCTGTGGTCAAAACCACGAAAGTTAACACCAACGCAAGTTTTTGTTTCATAAACGCTAATTTTTAATTTAATAATCTCTCTTTACAGTCCAGAGAATATATTAATGGGGTTGTAAAAGCAAATGTACTACGTAAAAGTATACCAATCACTGCAATATTTAACAATATTATAGTTTTATTTTCATTGGGGTATAAATTTTATTTTGTAATATATTTTATAAAAAGGCTCTTTCTCCCCTTATTTTTTAGCAGTGAAATTTAGAATGATATATATTTGCAACCCAAAATGGGCGCATTAACAAACGGTCCGGTAGCTCAGTTGGATAGAGCATCAGCCTTCTAAGCTGAGGGTCATTGGTTCGAATCCAATCCGGATCACTTAAAAAAGGTTTATTGTACAAGCCCTGACGTTTTCTTCAAGATTGTATATCAATTTTATAAATAGGTTATTATCCTGCACTTTGAAAAAAGTTACCTTACTTGTTATAGCACTACTTGGATGGTTTGCCCTTACAGCACAATTATACCTGATCATTATAAACCGTACAGCAGGTGTATATGAAACGATCATCAGGTATTTTAGTTTTTATACTATCTTAACAAACATTCTTGTAACTATATGTGCCACTGCCTTAATTGTTAATCCCCGAACCAGGTTCTTGACGAAAACAACCACCCTTACAGCGATCATGGTTTATATTACCATTGTCGGATTGGTTTATAATATTATACTAAGGCAACTTTGGAACCCTACGGGATTACAAAAAACGGTAGATGAACTTTTGCATACCGTGATACCGGTACTCTTTATATTTTACTGGTTCGTTTGGGTTTCCTTTCAGAAATTAGAATGGAATAACATTTTCAGCTGGCTAATATATCCTTTTATCTACATCATTATCATTTTAGCAAGGGGAGCAATTTCTGGTTATTACCCTTATCCATTTATAGATGTGATAAAACTGGGATATGGCAATGTTCTTTTAAACAGTTGTGTATTGCTTATCGTTTTTTTGCTGTTCTCCTTATTTGCGGTATTCATTGCAAAAAAGAGGCATAGAGCACAAAGGCATCTTTAAAGATGCCTTTATCATGTTGCAGTATTAATTTTATATTATGGACGTGCAAATTCACCCTTCGTGGAAAGAAGCCTTAAAAGAAGAATTTACAAAAACATATTTTCAACAGATCGCAACCTTTGTAAAAACCGACGTAGCCGTCGGAAAAAAGATTTACCCGCCCGGCCCCCTTATTTTTAATGCCTTTAACCAGACTCCCTTTGATGAGGTTAAAGTGGTTATCATTGGCCAGGATCCTTATCATGGAGAAGGACAGGCACATGGCCTTAGTTTTTCTGTACCCACAGGTGTTAAACCCCCTCCTTCCCTGGTAAATATCTTTAAAGAAATTCAATCAGATATCGGAATCCAGATGCCTTCAGGATATGGGAACCTTACCAAATGGGCAGAACAAGGTGTATTACTTTTAAACGCGGCATTAACCGTACGGGCAGGTGAGCCTTTCAGCCATGCAAAATATGGCTGGACCGATTTTACGGATGCGGTTATCCGAAAGTTATCGGATGAAAAAAAGGATATCGTCTTTTTATTGTGGGGAAAATTTGCACAGGAAAAACAAAATCTCATTGATGAAACAAAGCATCACGTATTAAAGGCTGCACACCCTTCCCCGTTTTCTGCAGATAAAGGTTTTTTTGGATGTAAACACTTTTCAAAGACAAATGATTGGCTTATGCAAATGGGCAAACAACCGATAGACTGGAAATTACTTAGCCCTTAACTTGCATAATATGAACCTTCTTAAAAATATATTTGCGCGGGTATGGGCGTTATGGGGATT
>JANLXV010000368.1:0-4793 GCA_031365305.1 Chitinophagaceae bacterium | reverse complement strand
TACAAAGACGAATGAAAAGTTACAGGCGCTGTCAGAATATTTTGTGTCTGCAGATGCTAAAGACCAGGTTTGGGTAATCGCCATTTTTAGTGGCCGACGACCTAAAAGAGCTGTTAATTCCGGTTTGTTGAGAACATGGTGCGCTGAAATAACCAACCTGCCTGCCTGGTTGTTTGAAGAATGTTATCATACCGTAGGCGATCTTGCTGAAACCATTTCATTGCTCCTGCCAGAAAGTGAACTTAAGACCTCAACCGGTAAAAGCCTGGCCTATTATCTTGAACAATTTATCGCACTTGAAAAGCAGGATGAACAAATTAAAAAACAATTCATTCTTGAGAGCTGGGCTCAAATGACACGACAGGAGATTTTTGTTTTTAATAAATTGATCACCGGCAGTTTTAGAATTGGTGTTTCACAAAAGATGATGGTGAATGCACTGGCTAAAATTGTTGATCTGTCGGCATCAGTTATTGCGCATCGCATTAGTGGAAACTGGGATCCTGTAACAACATCTTTTACTGACCTGCTCAGCCATGACCCAACAACAGCCGATGATTCAAAGCCCTATCCATTTTATTTATCCTATGCTTTGGAAGATCACCCCTCATCGCTCGGTGAACCTTCTGAATGGCAGGCCGAGTGGAAGTGGGATGGTATACGTGGACAGATGATCAAGCGCAATGATGAACTGTTTGTGTGGAGCCGGGGTGAAGAATTAATGACGGAAAAATTTCCTGAATATTATATTCTTAAAGATCTCCTGCCAAACGGAATTGTCTTAGACGGAGAGATCATGCCATTTAGATTAGAGAATATATCGTCACAGGATTTATTGCCCGGCGGCACACCTTTACCTTTCGCCATCTTACAAACAAGGATCGGCAGAAAGACGGTTGCCAGAAAACAATTAGATGAAGCTCCGGTGGCATTTTTTGCTTATGATATTTTAGAATGTAATGGCGAAGATTTTCGTGAAGTGCCGATGACTGTAAGAAGAAACAAACTGGAGGAGATTGTAAAGAAAATCAATAATCCCGTGCTACAATTGTCTCCTATTATTGATTTTACAGAATGGGATGAACTTGAGAAATTACGTGCATCTTCAAGAGAAATCAACAGCGAAGGTATTATGCTAAAACGTAAAACCAGCATATACCAGGTTGGTCGTAAACGTGGCGATTGGTACAAATGGAAAATAGAAGCGCTTACGATAGATTGTGTGATGGTGTATGCTCAAAAGGGCAGCGGCCGTAGAAGTAATTTGTATACGGACTATACATTTGCAGTAAAAGATGGCGATAAATTAGTAACATTTACTAAAGCTTATTCGGGCTTAACTGACAAAGAATTTGCACAGGTTGATAATTTTGTAAAGCGGCATTCTATTGAAAAGTTTGGACCGGTTCGGACTGTAAAACCAGAGCTTGTTTTTGAAATAGCTTTTGAAGGTATCGCTGCAAGTAACAGGCACAAAAGCGGTGTGGCACTGCGTTTTCCACGAATAAGCCGTTGGCGTAAAGATAAAAAAGTGGAGGAGATAAATACTATTGATGATCTGAAAGGCATGCTGAAAATGTATGGCAAATAAAAAAGTTACATCTACTTTAGGTTACCAGATTATTACAAAATGGCTTGACACTAAAGGCTACAAGCCGTTTAAATTCCAGGAAGATACCTGGCAGGAAATCCATCTTCATCAATCAGGATTAGTAAACGCTCCAACAGGCTGCGGCAAAACATTCTCCGTTTTTTTAGGAGCTGTCATTCAATTCATCAACAACAATCCCAAGTCATACAAGACCAAACAAAAATCGGGTTTGCAATTGCTTTGGATCACGCCACTTAGGGCACTTGCCAAAGATATTGCCCGTGCTATGACGGAAGTAGTGAGAGACTTAGGTATGCAGTGGAACATCGGCATTCGTAATGGTGACACTGACATTAACGAACGGCAACGGCAACGTCGTCAAATGCCTGAAGTGCTAATTATTACACCTGAAAGTTTACAGTTAATTCTTGCTCAAAAAAATTATCCTGAGCATTTTAAACAATTAGAAATTCTTGCAGTAGATGAATGGCATGAACTACTCGGTTCTAAAAGAGGTGTGCAGGTAGAGTTAGCTATTTCAAGATTGGTGGCATTGTCAGTATTGAATAATACCGCTCAGTTTTCATTGTGGGGCATTAGCGCAACCATTGGCAATCTTGAGCAGGCTCGTGATGTATTGCTCTGTCCTCTGTCATTAAAAAATGAAAATATAACAGGCAAAATTATATCTGCAGATATCCGAAAAAATATAGAGATCAAATCGATCTTTCCTGATGAAATTGAAAAGTATCCGTGGGCAGGGCACCTAGGCATAAAGCTCGTTGATAAAGTGATTCCCATTATCATGGAAAGTGTAACCACACTCATCTTTATTAATACACGAGGCATGAGTGAAATGTGGTATCAATCTATTTTAACGGCTTGTCCTGACCTTGCCGGCGCTATTGCATTACACCATGGCAGTGTTGAACAGGAACTGCGTTTATGGGTTGAAGAAGCCTTGCACACTACAAAATTAAAATGTGTGGTTTGCACAGCCAGTCTTGATCTTGGCGTAGATTTCCGGCCTGTTGAAACCGTGATACAGGTTGGTTCACCGAAGGGGGTAGCCAGGTTTTTACAACGTGCCGGCAGAAGTGGTCATCAGCCTGATGCCATAAGTAAAATTTATTTTCTTCCAACACATTCATTGGAATTGGTTGAAGCTGCTGCGTTGAAGGCTGCTGCCAAAATAAATTTTATTGAAAACCGTGAGCCAAGAATTTTGTGCTTTGATGTGTTGATACAATACTTAAGTACCCTTGCCATATCCGATGGTTTTTTGCCCCCACTAATCTTAAAAGAAATCAGCAGTACTTATTGTTATAAAGACATTCAGCAACATGAATGGGAACAGATACTCCATTTCATTACTGAAGGTGGCGTAGCTCTTCAGCAATATGATGATTATAAAAAAGTAGAAGTAATTGAAGGCCTTTTCAAAATTAATAATCGCAGAATTGCCATGCGCCATCGTATGCACATTGGCACTATCGTAAGCGACCCGATGCTGAAAGTAAAATTCATCAGTGGTGGTTTTATTGGTGTTATAGAAGAATACTTTATTGCAAGGTTGAAACCTGGTGATGTCTTCACACTATCAGGAAGAACTGTTGAGTTCGTGATGATAAAAGATATGACGGCTCTGGTAAGAAAATCAAATGCCAGTAAGTCTATCATACCAAGCTGGAACGGTGGCCGCATGCCGCTTTCCGCTAATCTTGGCATTATGCTTCGCCAGAAATTTGAACAGATTGCACAAGGTTTAGCTGAAAGGTCAGCCTTTAAAACCGAAGAAGAATTGCAGGCTTTGCAACCTTTGTTTCAACTGCAAGGTTATCTTTCGCACATACCACGGGAGAATGAATTATTAATTGAACATATAGAAACAAAAGACGGCTTTCATTTGTTTGTATTTCCTTTTGAAGGCAGGCTGGTGCATGAAGCTATGGCCGCTATCCTGGCTTACCGCATTGGTACAATTCTTCCCATAACTTTTTCATTTGCAATGAACGATTATGGCTTTGAGTTATTGAGTGATCAGCCCATTCCTGTTGATGATACCAATGTGTATGACTTATTTTCTCCTGAAAATTTAATAAATGATATACAGCGTAGCGTGAACAGCGCAGAAATGGCAAGACGGACTTTCAGAGACATTGCCGTTATTGGTGGATTAATATTTCAGGGTTACCCGGGAGAGCAAAAAAAAGCCAGGCATTTGCAATCATCAGCTTCGCTTTTATTTAATGTGTTTGCAGAATATGAGCCTAAAAATATTTTATTGCGCCAGGCTTATAACGAAGTGATGGAAATACAAATGGAAGAAGTTCGCCTGCGTAATATGCTTGAAAGAATTCAGCAGTCAAACATCATCATCACCTTTCCGAAAAGGCTGACGCCCTTTTGCTTCCCGATAAAAGTGGATAGCATGCGTGAAAATTTATCTTCAGAAAAACTGGAAGACCGGGTAAGAAGAATGCAGTCTACGCTGGATAAGCAAGCCAGGTAAAGCTTTGACCACTTTTATGCATTTCATCTTTTAAAAATATTTTTTGAGATATTTTTGCCGCAAAATTTAAGCTTGCCCTCACACCAAAAATTTATTCTGCAAAAACAAACTTTATGGTTGAGTGCCGAACGCTGCATTTATTGGGAAAATGAAAATGCACTTATTCTCAGCGATCTTCATCTTGGCAAATCAGGGCATTTCAGGAAGGCCGGTATTGCGGTACCGCAATCTGTTTATAAAGATGATCTGCAACGATTGTTCTCCTTAATACAATTTTACAAACCATCCACACTTATTATAGTCGGCGATCTTTTCCATAGCACTGCCAATAAAGAAATGGAACTCTTTTTGAAATGGCGAAAAGATATGCCTTTGCTTAAAATAGAATTAGTGAAGGGCAATCATGATATTTTAAGCAATAAATTTTATGCGTCTGCTGATATAAATGTAATCAATGGTCACTACAATTTAGAAGCGTTCTGCTTTACACATGATGGGGGCGACAGGTGCAGAGATGAAGGAACCGCCTATACTTTTTCGGGACATATACATCCAGGTGTTACGTTACGCGGAAGCGGCAAACAATCGCTATCATTTGCCTGCTATTACTTTAGTGAAAACTATGCTGTATTGCCTGCCTTTGGCCGTTTTACAGGCTTGTATAACCTGTGGCCAGAGCCATCTGACAAA
>JANLXV010000241.1:0-2432 GCA_031365305.1 Chitinophagaceae bacterium | reverse complement strand
CATGTCCTCACTCATATCTATACGTATCAGTGCATCATCGCTATCAAACATGTGGCGTGCAAGCGAACGGGCAAGGTCTGGTTTAACAACGCCTGTAGGACCCTGGAAAATAAACGTGCGTATTGGCTTTTTAGGATCTTTAAGCCCTACCCTGTTGCGCTGTATGGCTTTAACCACTTTTGAAATGGCATCTTGCTGGCCAACTACAGCACCCTGCAGGTCAGTTGCCATGCGGCGCAGTTTATCAGTTTCTGCCTGCACCATTCGTTTAACAGGAATGCCTGTCATCATACTCACTACTTCGGCTATAGCTTCTTCATCAATCGGGAAACGTTTATGTTTACTTTCTTCTTCCCATTCTGCTTTGGCTTTCTCGAGTTCTTCCTGCAACCTCTTTTCAGTATCTCTTAACGAAGCCGCTTCTTCAAAACGCTGGCTTTTTACAACCTTGTTTTTTTCCTGTTTAATTTCTTCAATCTTTCTTTCCAGTTCAAGCACATCTTCAGGAACATTGATATTTTTAAGATGTACCCTTGCACCAACTTCATCTAAAACATCAATGGCTTTGTCAGGCAATAACCTGTCGGTCATGTAACGGTCGCTAAGTTTTACGCAGGCATCAATAGCATCATCAGTATAATTTACATTATGATAGTCTTCGTACTTGCTTTTAATATTTATAAGAATTTGTATAGTTTCTTCAACACTGGGCTGTTCTACCATAACCTTTTGAAACCTTCTATCCAACGCACCATCTTTTTCAATGTACATCCTGTATTCATCTAAGGTAGAAGCGCCAATGCATTGCAGTTCACCACGGGCCAAAGCAGGTTTAAATATGTTTGAAGCATCAAGAGAACCGCTTGCGCCACCGGCACCAACTATAGTATGTATCTCATCAATAAATAAAATAACATCCCTGTTCTTTTCAAGCTCATTCATAATGGCTTTCATTCTTTCTTCAAACTGGCCACGATATTTTGTACCGGCAACCAAGGCTGCAAGATCAAGAGATACCACCCTCTTATCAAACAAAACCCTGCTTACTTTTCTTTGAATAATGCGCAGTGCCAAACCTTCAACAATGGCCGTTTTACCAACACCCGGCTCACCTATAAGGATGGGATTATTTTTTTTACGCCTGCTTAAAATTTGAGAAACTCTTTCTATTTCTATTTCCCTGCCAACAATGGGATCTAATGAGCCTGATTCTGCCAATCTTGTAATATCCCGCCCAAAATTATCCAGTACCGGTGTTTTTGATTTTGGTTGAGCTGCTGTGCCCTTGGCAGATTTTTGTTGCTGGGAATAAGATTTTTTTTCTTCATCAAATTCTTCGCCTTCATCATCCTGGAACTCGGCTTTAGGGTCTGTTTTTACATAACCAAGTTCATTTTTAAACATGTCGTAATCCACGTCAAATTGGTTTAGTATTTGCGTAGCGATGTTCTCTTTGTTTTTTAATATTGAAAGCATCAAGTGCTCACTTTCCACCAGAGGACTTTTGTTAGCTTTAGCCTCAAGAACAGTTATTCTTATCACCTTTTCTGCCTGTTTGGTAAGCGGTAAAGAATTGATGTTGGCAATGTTTCTTCCTGTTTTATCTTTTACAGCTAATTCAATTTCTTTACGCAATTCATAAAGGTCAACATTAAGTGATTTCAATATTTTAATCGCTGTGTTTTCGCCATCCCTGATAAGGCCGAGAACAAGATGCTCAGTTCCAATAAAATCGTTGCCGAGCCTCAACGCTTCTTCCCTGCTGTATGAGATTATTTCCTTAACCTGGGCTGAAAAATTGTTGTCCATTTTAATAATTTAAATATCAATACAATAATAACGAATAATTTCGGGTCTTAGTTTAACTTAACAATGCACATGATGTTGAAAACGGGTATAAATTCTACGTTAGAAAAAGAGAATTGTTACTTGCTAACGTCAGTGGGAAGCGCTTTTACACAACCTATTTTGTTTTGAAAGTCTTAACGAACTAAAAACCAATAAATATTTGATTTCATGAAAGTCAAAATTAGTACCAAAGAAAAATTTCATACACTTCAAGTAATTGAAGAAGATTTATCTGCAAATATGACAGATGAGCTATCAAAAAAGATGCAGGACATTTTAGATAGTGACATAAAGAATATTGTGCTTGATTTAAAGCAGGTAAAGCGTATTGATGTGAAAGCTTCGTCAACACTAATTGACACGAACGACCTTTTTAAGCTTCACAATGCTTCATTTGTTATTTGTGAAATTCAACCGAAAGTAAAAAAAGTTTTAAAAGAATCAGGCGCATTAGAGCATTTGAACGTTACGCCTACAGAAAGCGAAGCATGGGATATAATTCAAATGGATGAAATAGAACGGGAGCTTTTAGATTAGTCGGACAGAGATTATGTTCGATGTGAGATGTGGGATGTACGATGTCG
>JANLXV010000201.1:0-1893 GCA_031365305.1 Chitinophagaceae bacterium | reverse complement strand
CGGGGCCACAAGCATATCACAGGTTGAGGTGCCCATTACTTTGCTTAAATGATAAGGCTCAATCTGCCCGCCTACCGCACCCATGTGGCAATCGAAAGCGCCAATGCCAATAAGCACATCAGTCCTCAGGCCTAAGCGCTTTGCCCATTCTTTACACAGGTTGCCGGCTGGCTCGGCTGAAGTGTATACTTTATCAAACAGGCGTTGGGTAAAACCGGCAAGTAACGGATCGAGAGAATTAAAAAAGTTATCAGGCGGTAAGCCATGCCATTCTTCAGACCATAATGATTTATGGCCGGCGGCGCAAATGCCTCTTTTGATACCAGATGCTTTGTTACCACCCGTTAAAACAAAGGGTATCCAGTCGCAATGTTCCACCCAAGAATATATTGCTTGCCGCACCAATTCATCTTCTCTTAATATGTGCAGCAGTTTTGCCCAATACCATTCCGAAGAATAAATGCCGCCAACATATTTCAGGTAATTAAAATCAAATGTTTTGGCATGTTCATTTATTTCAGTGGCTTCCTTTACAGCTGTATGATCTTTCCATAAAACAAACATGGCGTTTGGATTATTTTCAAAAGCAGGAAGCAGGGAAAGCGGCATCCCACTCTCGTTAACCGCAATTGGTGTAGAGCCTGTAGTATCTATTGAAATAGCTTTAATATTAGCTGCAACTTGGCTGCCTGCCTGCAGTAAACATTTTTTTATGGTGTCTTCAAGACCTTCTGTATAATCAAGCGGATGCTGGCGAAATTGATTTTCTGCGGCATTACAATATAACTGGCCTTTCCACCTGGGGTAATAAAAAACTGATGAGGCTACTTCGGCACCGTTTTGTGCGTTTACAATTACTGAGCGGACAGAATCGGTTCCATAATCAACGCCAATAACAAAAGCTTCAGCCCCGTTCATATTTTTTATTTTAAAGACTTGTACAATTTTACAGAATGTGTTTTTAAATGGGATATTTCCGGACGAATAACTTTACAATACTATTACCGATTTAATGTAACCTTTTTATAAACTAATGAATTTATGAAAGTTTATGATGATAAATAATTATAGGCCTATATGCAAGATTTTAAGCAGGTGATTAGTCATATAAAATTTATAGAGACAATTTTTAAAACTGTAGTAACAAGGATGATGGTAACCCTTAACAAATTTTATCCCCTCGGCTGTAAAAGTTTTGCAATAAGTCCCGTCCACCCGGTTTGATGGGAGGCGCCTATGCCTCTGCCGTTCTCGCCATGGAAATGTTCGTAAAATAAAATATAATTACAAAAATCCGGGTCGGTGTGCAGCTTTTCATAATTACCATTGAATGGCCTGCGGCCGTTTTCATCTTTTAAAAAAATTTTAGATAACCGTTTTGTAAGGTAACAGGCCACGTCATTTAAAGACAAATATTGGCCGCTTCCTTTGGGACATTCTATTTTAAAATCATCACCATAATAAAAATAAAAACGCTGAAGACTTTCTATGATAAGATAATTCAACGGCATCCATACAGGACCACGCCAGTTGCTGTTGCCACCAAACATATCAATCGTAGATTCGCCGGGGGTATAATCAATAAAAAAGTCAGTGCCGTTCAGGTGAAATTCATAAGGCGATTTTTCATATATTTTAGACAAGGAGCGAATACCATATCTACTTAGAAATTCATTTTCATCAAGCAGGCGTTCCAATATTTTTTTCATGCGGTGACCACGTAACAGGCTGAGCAAATGTTTTTCACCATCGTTTTTATCTTCCCACCGCGATACAAGTCTTGCAAGATCAGGCCTGTTTTTCAAAAACCATCTTAAACGTCCGGCAAACTCAGGCGCCTCTTCCAACAATTGATGATCTATAACTTCTACAGCAAATTTCTTTGAATTATTA
>JANLXV010000200.1:0-2556 GCA_031365305.1 Chitinophagaceae bacterium | reverse complement strand
ATAAAAATTTGATAAATGCTTCTTATGTTGATGAGCATTTAAGATCACTTGATAGCCGTGTAAAAGAAAAAGGGTTGTTGTTCTTATGTGAAATGGGCCTTGACCCGGGAATAGACCATATAAGTGCAATGAAATTATTTGCTGAGATTGAACAAAGTGGCGGCATCATTACATCATTCAAGTCGCATTGCGGTGGGTTGGTAGCGCCGGAAAGTGACAACAATCCATGGCACTATAAAATTACGTGGAACCCAAGGAATATTATTATGGCTGGAAGGGATGGCGCAGTTTATAAGAAAGATAATGCAATTATAAACGTCGATTATAAACACATATTTGAACACGGAGAACCTATCACTGTAAACGGTCTTGCGCCAATGACCTGGTACCCTAATCGTGATTCGCATAAATATATTGATCTCTACAACCTCCACTCGATTGATACTTTTTTGAGAACTACATTAAGATATCCGTCATTTTGCATAGGCTGGAATTCCTTTGTAAATCTGGGTTTAGCAGACGTTGATGATAAGAAGCTCATTCAAGATTCAAAGAGCTTTAATGATTGGTTTGCGGCAAAAAAAACGTCGAAACAAAATATTGTTGTGGAAGATCAAACGCTTATTGCGGAGCTCGAAAATTTTCTTGATATAAAAAGATCTTCACCATTGCCAACAAATGCAACTTGTTCGGCGGATGTTATTCAATTTCTTTTTGAAGAAAAACTAAATATGGAACCAGGTGACAAGGACATGATTGTAATGCTTCATGAGATTGAATTCACGAGAGATAATAAAAAGTATAAAACTACCAGCAGTCTTATTGTAAAAGGCTCTGAGCATGGGCGCACGGCTATGGCAAAAACGGTTGGTCTGCCTCTTGGCATAGCGGCTGAGCTAATTTTAAATAATAAGATAAAGGTTACAGGAGTACAAATTCCTGTACATAAAGAAATTTATATACCCGCATTAAAAAAGCTGGCAGAAGAAGGAATTATTTTTCATGAAAACACAGAAGAAATTAGCTAAGCCTTTTGTGCAAGGATTTCAGCCAAAGCCTGTACACCCTGTGTTGCAGGCATTTCAATAAAATGAAAAAAGGAATTGTGATAAAAGATTGGGTTTGTCTTATCTATCACATAAACCGGTACGCCAGGTTGAGTATAATTTAATAAACCTGCTGCGGGGTACACCTGCAGCGAAGTGCCAACTACAACGAAAATATCTGCTGTTAAAACAATTGATTGAGCTTCCGGAATTTTAGTAACCTGTTCATCGAACCATACAATATGCGGCCTTAACTGGCTGCCATCTTCAGCAAGATCACCCGGTAAAATATCTCCTTTTATATCATAAATTTTGGTAGCATTTTTTACGCTGCGCATTTTAAAGATTTCACCATGTAAATGCAAAACATTTGTTGAGCCGGCTCTTTCATGCAGGTCATCAATATTCTGGGTAATGACAGTTACTTTAAAATTTTTCTCCAGCTCAGCCACACCGGTATGAGCGGCATTGGGCCGGGCATTTGCTACGTCTCTCCTTCTCATATTATAAAAATCTAAAACCAAAGCAGGATTGGCTTTAAAGCCCGCAGGCGATGCTACTTCATAAATGTTGTAACCCATCCATAACCCATCCGCATCTCTAAAAGTTTTTAAGCCACTTTCAGCGCTAATGCCTGCACCGGTTAGGATTACTAAATGCGGTTTTGCCTGCAATGATGAAATCTTTTAAATTATTGTTTTGTCTCAGATAATTCCATTACAACTTTCCATTCGTTTTCCGTAACAGGCTGAACAGAAAGCCTGCCAAGCCTGATAAGAGCCATGTCAGCAAGTCTTTTATCAGCTTTTGCTTGGCTTAAACTGACTGGATTCTTTATTTTTTTTAGCGGTTTTAAATCAACAGCAACCCATCTTTTATCAGAGGTTGATGGATCCTGGTAATGCTCTTTAATTACCTCTGCAATGCCAACAATTTCAGTACCTACGTTACTATGATAATAAAATGCCTGATCGCCTTTTTTCATGGCTCTTAAATGAAGTCGGGCGGCATAATTTCTTACACCCGTCCATGCAGTTTTTTTATCTTTTACCAATTGCTCCCAGCTATAAGCATCGGGTTCTGATTTTACAAGCCAGTATGCCATATTGAAATCATTTAATTAAAATTATAGTCTTATCATCTGATAAAAAATTAAAATAATTTAAGGATGTGTATCAACAAAAAAGCCATCCCGAAGGATGGCTTTTTTATAAAATATTAAAGTGGATAGTGCCAATTGCGTATTTTAATATTGAACTAAAAGACAACTATTCAATAACAAATACCTGCCTGCCGGTAGGAGGTTCAATGTTCAAAACTCAATGTCAAATAACACTTACCAATGACTGAATTAATAACCCATGTCACCCATTCCGCCGCCACCCATTTGAGGCATTTGAGCTTTATCTTTTTCAGGCTTATCACTAACTACGCAATCAGTAGTTAATAACATACCTGCAATTGAAGCTGCATTTTCCAGGGCAATACGAGCCACTTTTGTTGGATCAAT
>JANLXV010000147.1:0-2704 GCA_031365305.1 Chitinophagaceae bacterium | reverse complement strand
TTCCAGTACTGGTTGATGCTACAGAATAAGTAATAAATCCTACCGGTGTATTATTAATTACGTTAACCCAATTCGGTGTTGCGGAAGTACCAGTATTATATTGCCAAACAAATGAGAATGAACCACTGTTACCACACGTTCCTTTTACAACAACAAACTGTTGAGTATGAGAATATGTTGTGTTAGAAATAGGTTGGCATGAAGTTGGAAAATTATTTGGTTGAGTTTGAACCGCAGGTTGTGCAATTGCATCAATTCCTCCGGTAAGCATCAATAATACAAGTAAACTTTTCAGATTTTTTTTTACCCGGAAAGACTGAAATGCTTTGTAAAATTTCCTCATATAAATCCAATTAATTCTTTGTTAGTAAAAAGTAAGTATGGCCTTTTACAGAGGATAATGAACAGCGAGGTTCTTACAAAAGATAATGTGACCGGATGTCTTTACAGAGGATGTGGCAAAGCCACGATTAGGTTGGATTAAACAACATTTGCCGGAGAACCGGGACTGATGTTAAGTTGAAGCTCTTTTTAGGGGAAAGAGAGCACAATATAATATTAATTTTAATTATTCAAACACACTCCAAAATATTTAGTAAAAATACGGGAGTAAGCCTGTGGATAAGATTGGGGAAAGCTAATTCAAACAATTTATTGTACTACAATACTTTTATTATTGTACTACAATGCCTTGATTTAAAATCATCTTAGCTTCTTTTGAAATGAGCAGGCGATAATTTCCGGGAAGAACATTGCCCGATAGTTTTATGCTGCCAGTCTGAGAGGATAATGTAACCTCGCCGGCCTGGCTGAGTTGACCGCCCATACTTATTATCTTGTAATTATAATTGGCGGAAGCAATGCCTTGTACATTTATATTTATGATACCATTTTTTACAGGATTTGGAAATACGGCTGCTGTATAATGCCTTTCAACTTTTGCAATAACTATCGGGTTACTGTATTCTATCTTGCCATCAACATTTACTGAACTGATGCGGTAAGTAGTAAGATCGGTCGTTGCCTTATCATCAATCCATGAAAATATGGCCTGCGCATTGGTGTCAGGCGTAATGGTTTTCGCTAATAAAAAACGGTTATCAAAACCTGATTTTTCAATTTCAAACTGGCGAATATTTTTAAGGTCTGCAACATTCCAAATTAATTCTACTCCATCATTTTTGCGGTTGCCATCAGCTTTTGTAAAAATTACCGGCTCTATTGCAGGCCTGGTAATAATAATTCTAAAGCGGTGTGCATCGGCCGAGGCCGGATCAGTATTGATTATAAAATTTGCAGTGGTTATATTATTTAGCGCTATTTCAGTTTTTGTTTTTAAATAATTATCTTCCAAAAATCCTTTGCGGCCTTCCTGCTCCAGGTACTTTGTGAAAAAGGTTAACTGGTAAGTTTCCTGCCTCATTCTCCATATTTTAAAAAACACGGTGTCGGTTTTTTCAATAAGCTGTCTTTTTTCTACGGCAAGCGTTTTGGTCTCTCTTTCCATAGCAATGTTCTCACCAAAATTGGTCATCTTAGGGGCATCATAAGCGTCAACTGCATTACTATAGGCTTCATTATATATAACCAAATTGCCATCTATAAGATCTGGTGATCCCTGTTGATTTATCACATAAAGATTGGTTTTAAGTTCAGGGTAAGATTGGGCAAAAGAACAAATGCTGGTTGAGAGCAACAGCAGTGTAATAAGTGTAAAACTTATTTTCATAAGATGGATTTTATATAGGATAAATCAGGAATCGGGATTTCAAAAAGGAGAACGCAGATATATATGATTTATTATACTGGGGCTGAGGAATTCAGACGTAAACTAATTTTTGGCTGTTAAGTTTCAGCATGTATTTTTGCGCCGGAGAGATGGCAGAGCGGTCTAATGCGGCGGTCTTGAAAACCGTTGACTGTTACAGGTCCGGGGGTTCGAATCCCTCTCTCTCCGCTAAAACTTTTTGCTCAAAAATGCAGAAGGTTTTTTTTATGCCCTTTTACTCATATATTTTGAAAAGGTAAAAAAATGGCCGGCATTATTTTGGCAGTTGCGAAAATATACCGGTTAGATTACTAAAGCATAATACTGGCAAAGTAAGGTCTACAAAATGTTTTATACCTTATAAGCTTATTTGCTCAGAAGAATTTAGCACCCGCTCCGAAGCATATCAAAGGGAACTGTATTTCAAATCCTTTGACGGCTATAAAGATTTAAAATCAAAAAATATTATTTAAAAAACAAGTGTGACTATTGCCGGAGTCTTGTGCCACAGGCATCCCTTTGGGAAAAACCGTTGACTGTTACAGGTCCGGGGGTTCGAATCCCTCTCTCCGCAAATCATTAAAAGCCGCTTCTTTAGCGGCTTTCTCTTTTACAAAAACCTACTTCACTACCTGTAAATAAATGTTCTCATTTTGAGAACTTTATAATATATTTGCTATCACACATGAAGGTTCATCTTATCAAAAGACAAACCATAGAAGATTTTGCAAAAGCAAATGTTCAAAGCAGGAGTTCTTTTAATAATTGGTTAGGAAAAATGAAATATGCTGACTGGAATTTACCCGGAGACATGCAAGCAACTTTTGGCAGCGCTGATTTATTAGGCTATAGTTCTAATCGAATTGTGTTTGACATTGGCGGGAATAATTACCGAATGATTTGCAAATATGTTTTTGGAGAAAAGCAAGTGCATTT
>JANLXV010000137.1:0-2364 GCA_031365305.1 Chitinophagaceae bacterium | reverse complement strand
CCGGTGCTTTCTGTAATCTCACTGGCTCAGTGTTTTATCATGCTCATGTTGCTTGGTTTATACTTCGGCGATATAAGAATAGGAAGCAGTCCATTTGTACTTACGCGTAACGAACTGGAAGGCCCAATTTTTAATCAACCTAAGTATTTATCTTTTATTGTAGATGGTGTTGGGTTAAATGTGCTTCTTCGAAATTATTGGATGGTAATACATCCCCCCGTACTATTTCTTGGCTTTGCCAGCGCAATTATTCCTTTTGCTTTTGCTTACGCAGGCTTATCACAAAAAAAATATGGCGAATGGGTGAAGCCTGCAATGCCATGGACGTTATTTAATGGTCTTGTACTTGGCGTTGGTATAATGATGGGCGCTAAATGGGCTTATGAGTCTTTATCATTTGGCGGCTATTGGGCGTGGGATCCTGTTGAAAATGCTTCCCTTGTTCCCTGGTTAATATTACTTGCAGGCTTGCACTGTATGGCAGTGTATAGAGCCACCGGTAATTCTTTAAGAGGCAGTTATTTCTTTTTGATATGCAGTTACGCCTTTATTCTCTATTCTACTTTTTTAACCAGGACAGGAATTCTTGGAGATACATCCGTACATTCTTTTACTGAAGCGGGCACAACCACCAATATCTTAATCGGTTTATTTGCCCTGAGTTTCCCCATACCAATGTTTATTTTATTTGCAAAAGAATACAAACATTTACCAGCCCTGCATGTAGAAGAAAGTACAGCTTCAAGAGAGTTCTGGATGTTTATTGGCTCGCTTGTTTTTTTCTTATCAGCCTTATTTATAATAGCCCTTACATCTGTGCCGGTTTATAATAAGATTTTTGGTAAGAACATTGCTGATCCGCAAGACAGGGAATTTGCTTATAACAAAGTAATGGTAATGGTGGCGTTTATTATCGCTGTCATTAGTGGCTTTGGGCAATACTTTAAATACAAAGACACCACAAACAAATATTTCTGGGCGAAATTTAAATGGCCGTTAATAGCGTCATTAGTTATAATGATCGCTATATATTTTCTGTATCCGGTCACCTATACAAAACAAGGTCCGGGGTTTTTAATCGCAATATACCTTGCGCTTTTCGCCTGCATCTATTCATTAATAACCAATGGCGCCTATATATGGATCGTGATAAAAGGCAATATCAAATCCGCCGGCTCGGCTTTGGCGCATGTTGGCTTTACGCTGATGATTGCAGGTATGCTAATATCTTCTGCGAACAGGCAGGTGATCAGCGACAACCGCAAAACAGGTCTATATATTCCTTTTGCAACTGACCCTGATGGAAAACACACCGAAGATCCACTGGAAAACCTGACCCTGCTTAGAACTGTACCTACGGCGATGTTGGATTATACATTAACCTATGTAAAAGATTCAGCGGCCTTTGAAAAAAACAGGACTTTTTTTACGCTGCTGGTTCAAAAAAAGGACAGTACTTCCGGTAAGGTGAAAGAGAATTTCAGACTCACGCCTGATGTGTATAAGATGAAGGATAATAATCTAAGCTCCAATCCTGATATTAAGCATTACCTGTTTCATGACGTGTTTACTTACATTTCATCTTTGCCTGATAAAAGCGCCCAGGTAGATACTGCAAGTTTTCACCTGAATGAAATTGCAGTTGGCGATACGGCCTTTTACCAGAAAGGGTACGCTGTACTCAACACAGTTTTACGAAACCCGACAGACGAGCGGTTTAATTTTAGCTCTTCAGACACAGCACTGGTTGCAGACATCACCGTAGTTTCAAAAGACAGCAGCATTTACAAAGCTTACCCGCAGCTTGCCGTAAAAAATTTGGAGATTGCCTATAAAGATGATACCGTATTTGCGCAAAATCTTATTTTAAAACTTGCAGGCATTACCTCAACAGGCAAGTTTAAAATTGCCATTAAAGAATCTGAACTACCTGCAGATTTTGTAACACTAAAAGCCTATGTATTTCCGTTTATAAATTTTGTGTGGCTGGGATTAATTGTTATGGCTGCCGGGTTTGTATTATCCATTTTAAATAAAGTAAAAGCCGGAAGATTAATCAGTGCTATTTCGCTTTTGGTGGTAACGGGCCTGTTATTTTATATGTTTCTTATAGCTAATTAGCAAAATGTTTACAAGAAATTTTACAACTTGTGTCTTTAATCAACGTAGTTATTGATTTATATTTACTCATTTGATGTTGCTGTTCCGAAATTATAAATACATTTTCTGGTTAACATGTTTGATAAGTGTTCTTACCTTATCAATAAGCAATGCTTCTGCGCAAAATTCTTACGGAACAAACGATACCTTGTTAAGAGCCGCTATTGTTTTTGAGGGAGATACTATCGAGGCTAAAACCCTGTC
>JANLXV010000135.1:0-2800 GCA_031365305.1 Chitinophagaceae bacterium | reverse complement strand
TCGGTGTTTTCAGAAACTTTAAGATTTGTGTCAAGCACTTTATTTACAGCTTTTAAAAACCGTTCAAAAGAAATAGGTTTAAGTAGGTAATCAACGGCTGAAAGCTCAAAGCCTTCAACAGCAAATTTTCTAAAGGCCGTTGTAAAAATCACTTTTGGCGAATTAATCAAAGTGCGCATGAGATCGGTGCCCAATAAATTAGGCATCTGAATATCTAAAAAAAGCAGGTCAACTTTTTGTTTCTGTAAAAAAATTAAAGCCTCTACGCCATTGTTACATACACTAACCAGCTCAAGGTTAGTTACAGCACCAATGTATTTTTTAAGAACCTCCAAAGCAGGCGGCTCATCATCTACAGCAAGACAATAAATTTTTTTTTCATTCATTGAATAACAATTTTATCTGTTGCTGAGCTTACAATTTTATGGCTGCTCCAACAAATATGATGTAATCTGCAAAGCCCCCCGGCGATATTATTTTGGAACCCATTATTTCTGATAATTTTTTATCAGGCACATTTTGCTTTAGTTTTCTTGAAAAAATAATAGGAATGTAAGTATACAAAGTAGCTTTTTTTAACCTGTATAGTAACCCTGGCTCAGCAGATATGTTATAGCCGGCACGCCGGGTACCTTCACTCCCTCCAATAGCATCATACACCGGTACGCCTTCATACCTCAAACCTCCGGAAATAGTGAAAGATGATACATCAACATTAAACCCGGCCCTGAAAGAATACACATCTGTAACACTGGCTACTGTATTATTAGCCTGTAAAGCCGCAGGGGACGGTTGCCGCCCAAATGTTGTAGATACACCATTCTGCTCCCGCGGCGAAAACAGGTAGTAAGCATTTGCATACAGGTTCATTGTTCTATTAAGAATATAAAAGCTATTTAATTCTGTAATTATTCCTGTTCCTCCATCTCCGGGTTGGATGGCAGGGTTTACAGCAGCCAGCACTTTTGCAGTATCGCTGCGGTAAAAATAATCCTGCACATCATAGTCGCCTGTAGGTAGTTTTATACCCAAACCAAGTTGAAGATTTATTTTTTGTTTTGGCCGAGGTTCAGTTAGCCATTTATACACCGTAAACCGTATGTCGCCAATGCCAAACGCATGGGTTGTATGCCTTGGTGTATTAGCGCCACCGTGCTCAAAACTTGCTTCTCTGCCATTAACTAAAACGGGCAAACTTACAGCCGCAGACCAGCCGCGGCTAAAGTATCTTGACAGCGATATATCTAAAGAATAACTGCGATTAATTGAACGATTTTGCGATGGCGTTTTAATATCAACGCCTTCCCTGTAATCTTTATACGACTTAAAATACCTGTTGTTAAAATTGATTTGCCATTTGTGTTCTGAAAAAGTTTTGTCTTCAAAATGATATTGCCCAAAGCCGGAAATATTGCGAATGGCAACACAGCCTTGCGCATTAACATGAGTAGTCAAAAACATACTTAACATTGAAAAAATTATTAGCTGTTTCATATATCATTTTTAATGAATCAATTCTTGATGTTTTAAAGTTGAGGCCGGATCAGATAAAATTGCATTCGATTTATCTAACGTTATGGAGAGAGTGACCCTCAAGGAATTGTTGGTTGACGTTACTAAAAAACGGTGTCTCTGCGGATAAATCAGCTCAAGCCTTTTCTTCACATTCTCAAGACCTATTTTATTACGCTTTTCAATTTTTTGCGGTTCTGAAGGCTTGCTATTATTTAAATCAAATGCCAGGATATTTTCATTGCAGGATATAGTAAGATCTATCCAGGGTTTTTCAAGAGTAAGGCTGGTACCATGTTTAAAACAATTTTCCACAAAGGGAATCATAAGCAAGGGAGCTATTAAACAATCTACACAGTTGTTATTAATCTGCATCCTAAGGTTGAGCCGTGATCCATATCTTATTTTTTCAAGTTCAAGGTAATCGAAAATCATCCTGATCTCCTTATCAAGAGTTACCAGTGATGTCTGGCAATCATTGATCATGTAGCTTAAAGTGGCTGAAAGTTTTTCTATAAGTAAGGAAGCATAGGGCGACTGATCCAGCGCAAAAGAGTAAATATTATTCAGCGTGTTAAAAAGAAAGTGAGGATGAATTTGCGCCTTAAGCAATTGTAGTTCTGCATTGGCATTTTCTCTTATAAGCTGTTCATTTTCTTTATGCTTTACCGCATAACTTTTAATGGTTTTAATAGCCAGGGCAAGACCGGTGCTGGCCGGGAAGTAGGAAACAAAACTTATAAACGTAAACCAGGCAAGAACTGTCGGAGGCCGAAAACGAAGCCCAAAATAGGAATGGATTGCTTTAAAGAGATACATGCTCATCAGGTAATAAAAAATATACATTGCAGCACTAGCTATAAATAGCACTACATAAAATTTAAAATATTGACTTGCATTATAAAGTTTTGGAATGATGAGATACATAACGGTATAACAAAAAATGACCTGCGCAAGAATATGCAGAAAACTTTCTGCGGCCTCAAGGCTAAGCCATCTTAGCAAGCCAAGTTCCATGTAAAAATCATGGAAGTAAGTAACAAAAGAAAAAAGGTAAAAGCCAAGCCAGAAAACTATATGCCTGGCTAACCTGTATGTCGTGCGATCGGAAAATATAAAGTCATGCCGGCTCATAACGCAATTTGTAAAGCTTCATTAATATTATCCTTCGCCCGCTCCGGTGTTCTTAGCGGTAACATTAATAAGATAATAGTTGCATCTTCATGCTGATCTGTCCTAAACTGATGATTGAAGGAATATAAAACCTGAAGTCTTTTTTTTACCTGTG
>JANLXV010000128.1:0-7495 GCA_031365305.1 Chitinophagaceae bacterium | reverse complement strand
GCGTGGACAGCGGCCAGCGAAGATATGTACAAGGCCACACAGGATCAGGGTTCCAATGGTTCTGCCCAACCGAATGAAAATGGAGGCGCTCAGCAGGAACAACAACCTGCCGGTGATAATGTAACTGATGCAGAATTTGAAGAAGTAAAATAGCGCATAGAATATTTCATCATTAAGGTAAACCCTGTAAATTTTCTACAGGGTTTTTTATTTAGCACAAATAAGAAATAAAAGAGAATAAAAATTTGTTAAGAGCTTTGAGTTAATATTGCAACACATTATTAACCTAATATCAAAACCATGAAAAAAAATTTCTTACTACTCAGTCTTTGCCTCGTTATTTTATTCAGCCCCCTTACCAGCTCTGCAGCTTTCATCAGTTCTTCCGGTTCGTCAGTGCCGGTAACTGCTAACCCGTCTGATGTTTTGAAAAAAGCTGTGGCTGATTTTAAAAGCTTGTCAAGATCAGAACGCAAAGCAAAAATGAAGGATGTAAAAAAAACCATTAAAGATTATAAATCTGCAAAACGAGCTTCTGCGGAGCCTTCTACAAATACATTACTACAGGTAATTCTTGCTATTATTTTACCGCCATTAGCTGTTTACCTGCATGAAGGTGAAATCAACAATAAATTTTGGTTAGATCTTATTCTAACAATTTTGGGATTTCTGCCAGGTGTTATATATGCACTGATTGTTGTATTAGGTAAGTCTTAAGTACACTTATTCAGGAATTTAATTACAATAAAAAGCCCTTTCAAATTTGAAGGGCTTTTTATTTTGTTTATCATCTATAGCTTTATAAACTGTTTAGCCAATACTTTGTTTCCTGATTTAAGCTGCAGTGTATAACTGCCACCCGGCAGTGATGACACATCCACCCTTAGTGTTTTGCCGGATAAAGTAGTTCTTATTCTTTTAGATACAATACCGGAAGAATTTATGATTGAAAGAATAACAGGCTTACTCTGAATTAATTCATCTGTAAAAACATTGATCATATCTTTTGCCGGGTTGGGGCTTAATCTTAAGCCTGAGATGGTTGTTGCTGTGATGGCGTTTTTAAACGTGAGCGCTTTTGTGATAACAGGCGCACTTTCACTTACGGTAAATGTTACCGGAGCAGAAGTAGTTTGTTTACCATAATTATCAGTAGCAACAGCAGTTACTGTGTACGTGCCTGCGGGCAAGTTTTGCCATTGGTAAGTATAAGGCAATTTATATTCAGTATGTAATAATATTGAGCCATTGTAAAACTCTACTTTGGTTATTCTTCCATTAGCGTCCGAAGCTGTTGCAGCTAAATGTACAGTGGCTGAGCAGGTAAAGCTTTCATTATTTTTTGGGCTTGTAATATTTACGATGGGCGCTTTATTTTTTTCTACAGAAATATTTACAGAAGCAGAAGTAGTGGCACCCCAGTTATCAAAAGCTTTGGCAATTATTGTGTATTTGCCAATAGGTACCTTTTGCCATTTGAAAGTATAGGGCGCTTTATATTCTTTTTGCAACAAAACAGCACCATTATAAAATTCAACTTTAGTTATCCGGCCATCAGGGTCGCTGGCATCCGCCTCAAGACGGATGGTTGCCGGTGCAGGGTAAATATGATTTGCTGTAGGTTTTATAAAACTAACCTCCGGGGCTTTGTTATGTTCAACAGCAATATGAACAGGATCAGACGTTGTAGTAAGGCCACTGTTATCGGTAGCTACTACAGTAATGGTGTAATTACCTGCAGGTACATTTTTCCAGGTAAATGCGTAAGGGGCTTCTGTTGCAATATGCAATAATATTTTACCATTATAAAAATCCACTTTGGTTATTTGGCCATCAGCATCGGTAGCAGTGGCTTTAATTTCTAAATTTTTAACCGGTGAAATAAAAGTGGCTTTATCAACAGGTTTTATAATGTTAACAGAGGGAGATGTCTCACTTGCTTCGGCGAGCAAATAGCCCGCAACTACTCCTGCACTGCCTGGCACCTGGGCAATGCCAGCAGTATAAAGCCTATTATCATTAAGCGTTATACTTTCTATTTTGTCATCAGTGGCGAAAGCAGTATTTACCAATACACCATCGCTGCCAAAAGTTTGGTCAGCACTGCCATCTGAATTCAATCTCCAGAGTGCTGCGTCATTATTCAGGCTGCCACCTAAAATGATTTTGCCATTTTTTTGAAGTGTAATTGCGTTAACGGTAATATCACCATCAATTGAAGAAATTGTTTTTAAACCTGAGCCATTAAAGGTGTCATCAAAAGTACCATCGGCATTGTAGCGAACAGCGCTCAAACTTTTTTCTTTGGAAAGAGCATTGGTAATAATGCCGGCAGCTAAAATCTTTTCATCCGGCTGAAGAGCGATGGCATTGGCAGCAGCTAATCCATCAAAAGATTCCAGTGATATACCGTCATCTGAAAAACTTTCATCTAAAATACCATCTGGCGTAAGACGTATAGTAGCAAAAGATGAATGGTCTATGCCAGTTTCATTAAAGGTTTGGCTATATCCACCAATGATGATCTTATCTTCTTTAGTTATCACCATTGATTGGGCAATGTCATCGCCACCAAGATCAATGTCTAACAATCCATCAAAACCAAAGGTCGCATCCGGGCTGCCATCTGTGTTGTAGCGGGCCAAAACAAAATCAGAAGAAAATTTATTGGTCTCGCTATTAAACTCTGTTTGAGAACTGCCGGCTACAACTATCTTCTCATTTTTTTGAAGGGCAACGATGTAAGCAATATCTGCATTATCATTAAAATGGGTTAAAGTTTTTCCATCCTCATCAAATGATTGATCTGCACTGCCATCAGCATTTAATCGTGCAATAGCAAAAAGCGAATTCTGGGTTGTGCCTGAATAACCTGCTGCTATTACCTTCCCGTCTTTTTGTATAACCAATGAATTTACATAATCATTACCGCCACCAAAATCAACGGTTTGATAGCCAATCTTATTAAATGAATTATCAAGGCTTCCGTTATCGTTATAGCGTGAAATGACAAAATCAAAATCGTTGCCGTTCCAAACACTGCCTGCTGTAATAAGTTTTCCATCGCTTTGGATTACCGAGGCATTATAGGTGGTTAAGCCCTGGCTGAAATGGTCTGTCAACTTTCCATTCTTTCCGAATGATTCATCTATATTGCCGTTACCGGTATATCGTGCAATGGCAATGGTATTAATGCTTCCATTTTGTGTCACGCCCGCTGCTATAATTTTCCCATCATTTTGAATAGCTATTGAGGAAAGAAATTCCGAGGATGAGCCAAAATCAGTTACTGCTTTACCATCTTCCGAAAAAGTATTATCTGGTTTTCCATCTGCCGTAAAACGGGCCACTAAAAAATCGGAATTAAAAAAAGGCCCATGCCCGGCGATAATAATTTTCTTATCATTTTGTATCACCATTTCAGTTAATTCATACAAGGAAAAATCAATAGCGAGCTTGCCACCATTACCAAATGTATCATCAAGTGTGCCATCAGTATTATATCGCAGCAGCATATAATCTGCGGGTTTGGAAATTACCAGTAGCTTGCCATCCATTTGTATAGCGGCACCATTTGGTACGGCAAACCCATTCTCAGTATTTACTCTGCCATTCTTGCCAAACAATTTATCAGGCGTGCCATCAGAATTATACCTGGCTATAGCAATTTTAAAATCTGAATTCACATAATCATAATTATAACCTGCTGCAACAATTTTACCATCAGCCTGTACAATTATGCTTTGGCAGAAATCATCAGTATTGCCAAAATTGGTAGTTTGCAATCCATCTTCACTAAAAGCTTTATCCAGGCTGCCGTCTTTGTTATAACGGGCTATTGCAAAATCAAAATGCTCATTTGTTGAGGCAAAACCTGCAACAATGATCTTATCATTTTTATCAATAGTTATGGCAATAGCCTGGTTATCATCTGAACCAAAATTGGTGGTTTGCAGCCCACTCCCATTAAAAGAAGTATCAAGTATGCCCGCTGTTGTAAGACGTGCAATACCAAAAAGTGTTGTATTGTTCTTTTTATAAAGGCCTGTAACTACAATTTTATTATCACTTTGCAGCACAGCCTGTAAAGCCTTGAAAGGTATTGGGGAAGAAAAGCCATTGTTGCCATAAGTAACATCCGGAACGCCACTGGTTGATCGCTTTGAAATTAAGGACTCATATGCAAGCTGGGCAAGCACATATAAGCTGCCGTCTGGCGGCACTAAAACTTTTTGTGCGGCGGTATTGTAGCTAACCTGGGCACCAAGATCAGCAATGACAATACCACGTTTGCCAAAAGCGGGATCAGGAATAACAGACTGGGAATTTGCGGAAGCTGCTAAAAAAAATAATGAGCCAAGTAGTATAGATCCTTTCATTGTATAACGTTTATTAAATAATACAGCAAAGCTGGATTTTCAAAAAAGCTAAAGGATGATTTTTTTGGCTGATTCAAACGGATTGTAAGGTTCCGGATCAATATTGGAAATAAGGTGTTCGGATGTGGCTACAATTTAGATATATAAACCAATACAGTGCAGATATTTCAATATAATTTTTAAATATTGGAAATACTCTAATTAAACATTCTTTCATTGGAATATTTATACCACTCAAGGCTATGCCGCTGAATTTTCCACAGAGCGTGTATACACAACAAAGCCTCCCGGTGAGGAGGCTTTGTTATTTTGTATCAGTTGTTTATAGTTTTATAAACTGTTTGGTTACTGTTTTATCTCCTGACTTAAGCTGTAACGTATAAGTGCCGCTATGCAATGTTGAGATGTCTACAGACATCGTTTGCATTTTAGCATTCATCTTCATTTGCTTCATGATGGTGCCATTTGAAGACAGGATAGATAATAAAGTGGTGCCTGCTTTTGTAAAATCTTTGGTTGAAATGGTGAGTATATTTTTAGCAGGGTTGGGACTTAGTTCTATTGCAAATGCTGAAACCTCATCAACTTTCTTTAATGAATTTTTAACCAGGCTTGAACTTAACGTTGCCTTTGGCCAAACATACATTCTTGCTGAATCAGAGAAGCTTTCATTCCCTGCATTATCTGTTGCTTTTGCATACACCTCATAAATACCTTCAGGTAAGCTTGTATTAAAATATTCATAAGGCGCACTAAAATCTGTTTTAAGATAGGTGCTGTTTGCATAAAATTTTACACTGGCAACTGTTCCGTCTGGATCACTTGCATTGGCACTAAATTTAATCTGATCGCCAAGGTAAAATACTCTATCCGATGATGGACTTGTTAACGTTACCAACGGGAAGCCGGCCGGCACTACACTAATATGCCGGAAGTCAGAATTGGTTAAGCCAAGGTCGTCAGTAGTTGTTACGGCAAATGTATAATTGCCTGCCTGCAGGTTAAAAACGGTAAAACTATAAGGAGCAAGATTGTCTGTGCCAAGATATGTGTCGCCATTATAAAAGTCAAGCCTGACTATTGACCCATTGGGTTGAGAAGCATTTGCTGTAATGGTGAGTGACTGCCCAGCAGTTATTGCTGCCCCTTCAGCGGGACTGGTGATGCTCAGGGATGGTGATGCACCAACTACAATAGATACCGGTGAAGAAAAACTTTGATTGCCCTCATTGTCTGTTGCTTGTGCTTTGAGCGTGTGCATACCTCTTGGTAAATTTGAAACAGTAAAATTTGTGCCTCCGTCCGTACGTGAACCTAGTAAAATATTGCCATCATAAAAATCTAACCGGGCAATATAGCCATCTATATCTTTTACGTATGCCTGTATGGTAAAAGTGGCGAGATCAGTAAAGAAGCGTTCATTGTTTTGTGGGCTTAAGATGACAACCTGTGGCGGCGTTGTCCCGATGAGTACATGCACCGGGTCCGAGAAGACTTCGTATCCTTCGTTATCTGTAGCCTTTACTTTAAAGGTATAGTTGCCTCTTGGCAGGCTTGAAAAGGTATAAGAATAAGGTGCTGTAAAATCTGTTTTTATATATGTATAACCATTATAAAACTTCACACTTTTTACCGTGCCGTCTGGGTCGTCTGCTGTGGCAGTAATCGTTACGTCATGCGGGGCAGAATACCTTATGCTGTCGGCAGGGCTTGTGATACTCACAACAGGCTTTGCTTTGCCGATTGCAAATGTTACCGGTGTTGAAAATGTTTCCACACCAAGATTATCCGTTGCTTTTGCTTTAACAACATATACGCCGTGTGTTAAATTAGAAAGTATAAAGCTGTACGGTGCAGCAGCATCTGTTTTAATGTACGAATCGTTGAGGTACAGTTTTACACTTTGAATAAAACCACCGGCGTCGCTGGCTGTTATGTTTATTGTAACACTTGTAGTAGTTGCAGGGAAACCGGTTTTATTAGCCGGCGATGTAATGGAAACTTTTGGCGGCGTGTTGGCTGTAAGTAAATCGTACCTGGCTACATAGCCGTATGATAAAACACCTTCATACAACTCTTCACCGAGTGGGCGATTATAGCCAACAGCATATAATTTACCGCCGAAAATACTGGTACTATTTATTCCGGTGAATGGTTTGTTGCCGGTATAGATAATTCCGTTTACACCAAATGTGCTATCCACTGTTCCGTCTGTTTTTAATCTGATCAAAGCATAGCCTCTTCTTTTTACCGCAAGAGATCTGTAACCATAGTTCCAAAAGGTGAATATCCTTGCAGATAAAATAATTTTTCCATCTGACTGTAGCGCTACCGTAGATTTATCTGCGAAAGAATCTGCAGGGAAAGGGTTTGTGAGTCCATCTGCGGAAAAAGTGTTATCCAAAGAGCCGTTCGAATTATATCTCAGCAAAAAGGGATGTGGGTACCTTTCATCTCTGTCAGAAAAACCATCTGCACCGGCTAATAAAATTTTATTATCCTTTTGCACAATAAGCTGTGTGCTCAGCCAAAAATAATCCTCGGAATCGTTAAGGTTTTTTTCGGCGATGCCATCATTATCAAACGTTTTATCCAGGCTGCCATCTATGTTGAACCGTAAAATAGCGACAATACTATATAAGACAGAAGGTGTTCCAACTATAATTTTGCCGTTGCCATCTATGGCTACCAAATTCGCGGCCGATAATTCTTCACCCTGTAATATTATACCTGTTCTTTTGCCACCGTTTCCAAAGGTGCCGTCTATACTGCCATTATTATTAAAACGTGCAATAATAAAAGCCCCGTTGTAAGAACCGACAACTACTATTTTGCCATCGGGCTGTACGGTAAGAGCGCTTATATCTTCATTTGCTCCAAAATCACTTATTAAAACGCCATCACCTGAAAAGGTGTTATCAAGGGATCCGTTGCTGTTATACCTCACCAAAGTAAAGTCAAGATTGGCGTTGTTTTTTGAAGAGCCCGATATTAATATTTTGCCGTCTTTTTGCAGCGTAACTGCCGTGTTTATGTTGTCAGATGCATTTACGTTTGTAATTTGAATGCCATCGCCTGAAAAGGTATTATCCGGCGAGCCGTCAACATTATAACGC
>JANLXV010000089.1:0-12218 GCA_031365305.1 Chitinophagaceae bacterium | reverse complement strand
CCCGCCCGGTCATTGGAATGCGATTGCCGCAGAAGATTTCATCAATAAAAATTACAGTGAAGTTCGATGGGCAAGAAATTTGGCCCTATTAAATATGTCGTTAATGGATGCCGCCATTGTTTGTTGGGATACTAAATATTTTTATTTTAATCCACGGCCTTCGCAGGTAAATCCTGAAATAAAAACACTTACCGGGATACCTAACTTCCCGTCATACACATCCGGCCATTCAACTTTTAGCGGAGCAGCTTCTACAATTCTTGATCACCTTCTGCCTTCCAAAGCAGCCGCATTTAATGCCATGGCCGATGAGGCATCATTATCACGGCTCTATGGTGCTATACACTATAGAAGTGATATAGATCAGGGGCTTCTGTGCGGTCAGCGTGTTGGAAATTTTGCCGTTGAGCGAGCCAAAACAGATGGTGCGGATTAGTAGAGACTTTTTTTAAAATGTTGTTGATCCGCTTTCTAGCGCACTAAGCCGACAGGGCCGAATAAACAAGGGCCGGCTAAAACTGGCTCTTAATTTAACCTATTTAAATCATGAAAAAATCAATTTTACTTAGCATACTTGCTTTCTATGTTTTCAATACATATTCACAAAGCACAACGACAGATTCAGCATCTTCCGTTAAGATACTTTCAAATGTTACCGTCATTGCACCGGTAAAAGAAACTTCAACGCAACCTTTACCTAATGTTAAAGGCACCTATATTTTTGCCGCAGGTAAATCACAGGTTATTAATCTTAAAAATCTTAACGTCAACGTAGTTGATAATAACCCAAGACAATTATTTTCAAAGTTCGCTGGTGTGTATGTTTATGAGAATGATGGCACCGGTAACCAGGTAAATATTTCTTCAAGAGGCTTAACTGCACACAGAAGTTGGGAAATGAATGTTCGCCATAATGATGTTATGACTAATTCTGATATTTATGGTTACCCTGCAAGTCATTTTAATGCGCCGTCAGAGTCAATAGATAGGATAGAAATAACAAGAGGTAGCGCTGCGTTGCAGTATGGTGCTCAATTTGGAGGCATGGTCAATTATATTACCCGTCAGGCTGATAGCTCGAAGAAATTTCAATTTGAAACGCAACAATCCGCCGGATCATACGGCCTCTTCAGCACTTACAATGCTATAGGTGGCAATCTAAAGCGAATTAAATACTATAGCTATTTCAACTATCGCCGCTCTGATGGATACCGTAGTAATAGTAATTACGATTATATGGCCGGCCATGCAGATGTTGAGTATGCTTTATCCAATAAAATAAACCTTCGTGCAGAGTATAATGCAATGCATTATATCAATCATATTAATGGAGGCCTTACAGATACACAGTTTAATGAAGATCCAAGGCAATCTACCCGGAAAAGAAATTATTATAGTCCTACTATTTATGTTCCTTCCGTACATGTAGATTATAACATAACCTCTAACACGGCCGTTAATTTTATAAGTTCTGCGGTGCTTGGCAGTCGTAACAGTGTTCAGTTTATTGCCCTTTCTAACCTGAATGACACAATCAATACCACGACAGGAAAATACAATCCACGACAAGTTGATGTTGATCATTATAACAGTTACGCCAATGAATTACGGTTAAGCCACAATTATAAATTATTTAATAATGTGCAAACATTCGTTGCTGGTATCAGGTATGTGAACAATGATCTGCACAGGCAGCAAGGTGGTAAAGGCACTTCCGGTATAGACTATGACCTTTCTATTACTGATCCGGTGTGGGGCAGAGATCTTCATTTTAAAACAAAAAATATTTCAGTTTTTGCCGAACAACTCTTTACACTTACAAAACAAATAATGATAACTGCTGGTGGCAGGTTAGAAAATGGGGATACAAAAATGACCGGCACTATAAAAGGTGAACAGCAAAATGTTTTGCCATCTCATATTCCACATCGGTTTTTATTGGCAGGTTTTGGAGTTCAATATCATGTAACCAATTCAATTGATGGTTATCTTAATTGGACACAGGCATACAGGCCCGTAATATTTGCAGATATTATTCCACCTAATAGTCTCACCAGGATTGATGACAATATTAAAGATGCTTACGGTTACAATGGAGAAATAGGTGTGAGAGGAAATATTAGCGAAAGAATTTCACTGGATATTAATTTTTTCAGGTTAAAGTATAATAATAAAATTGGTTCTGTAGCAAAAACAGATAATGCGGGCAATACTTATATTTTTAAAACCAATGTTGGCAACTCCGTATCACAAGGCATAGAGTTTTATATTGATGTAAAGGGAAACCGGCGAATAATTACTTCAGGTAAAAAATTACAATGGTCAGTGTTTACTGCGGGCAGTGCATACAGTGCAAAATATGTAAAAGGATCGGTTGCCTTCGGTGGAACAAATGTAGACGTGAAGGGTAATAAAATAGAAGCGGCACCCTCATTTATTATGAGAAATGGATGTGAGTTAACGTATAGATATTTAAGTGCCACTTTGCAGTTAAGTTATGTTTCCAAAAGCTTTGCTGATGCTTTGAATACGGTTGAACCCAATGCCAGTGGAACAATAGGGCTTGTATCCGGCTATACACTTGCAGATGCAAACTTTTCGTACCATTTTAATAAAACATATAATATTAAAATGGTTATTAATAATATTTTTGATAAGCAACATTTTACGGAGCGTCCATCATTTTTCCCGGGCCCTGGTGGCCTTTATCCTTCTGATGGCAGAAGCTTTATCGTGTCATTCGGCGCAAAATTCTAATAATCGGAATTACTGCACAGTAATACTTTTTGTTGATTGTTCAAGTTTCCCATCATTTTTAAGCATGGTGACTTCTACGATGTATGTACCTGTTTGATCGGATGTATAAAACTCTCCTGAGCCTCTTCCTTCTGAGGATACAAGAATGTTATCGCTCCAATAAAGAAGCTCTCTAAAATCAGGCATACGTGAGGTTAGCTGCTCAGGTGTTTGATAAACTGGACTATAAAATTTGGTATCTGCCTGGAGACCGGCATAGTCTATAACTGTAGCATTTGGATCAGGTGTGTAACCTTCGAGATTGCCTTTGTATGTTGTAAAGCTTGCAATACCATCAAATGTTGCCGGCCCATAATGATACCTGTCGGTTACTATCTTAATGGTCTTGATTTTAAGCGGATCATAATGTGTTACTTTATTACCTGTATCAAAAGCGGGAACACCATCAATAAATATGGCCGGATGTTTTATGATGGCAACACTATTTTCGTTTTTAATAACCATTGACAAAGCAAACTCGTCTTTTCTTTTTCTTACATTCAACTCCCTAACATATTCTCTTAATACTTCTTCCATTGTTGGGAAACGAACATAATCATCAAGTTCATATTTTATAGTTTCTTTTCCAAAGAACGGGATAGAATCATATTTGATAGGAGCAGGCACTATTCTACTATAAGCGAATTTTTTTTGTAACTGAACATTAATGCCTTGTTCAACCTGGTCATCACCTGGTCTTACTGCAGTAGTGCTGTAAGATGGATTTTTACCGGCCATAACATCCTGTGAAAAAGGACTCAAAATATTTATGGCAGCAGCGTCATTTTCAGATCGCTCTCCCTGCGCTATGATCAGGTTATCCCCATAAAAGTCTTTGGTAAAAAAATGTATCAACCCATCTTCATTGCTTCTTGAAGTATAAAACTGGAAAGCCTTGCCAGGTACAGATAAATAGCCAATAGTGTTTGACAATGGTAATTTTGTTTTTGCATCAGTTATTATAGCTGACACAATGTGCCCTTCATATTCAGGTAAATATTTTATTAAACCTGGTTTAAGGTAATCTGTATTATTCCAATTAAAGGCATTCCATTTATAGGTTAAAAGTTTTGTATTTACCACATCGCTATTCAAAGCATTTGCAGAATTATTATTTAAAAAAAGGCCGTTATATAAACCATCAAGCAAATTAGTATTGTACCCGGAAAAAACTTTATTGCTTCTGTATACTGAAACAGATATGGTTAAAGGGATATCGTTTTTATCATTTTTAAGGTCAATATTCAATTGAACTTTTTCTCTTTTTGAATACAAATTTTTGTTGGTGGAAACTGAAATGTTTGGCTGACTTTTACTGATAAAATACAATCTTTCATTAACTGATCTTCCATCTACATTTAACAAAGACACATTATTTAATCCATCATTTAAATTGTTTTTGTCAAATAACATCGTGGCTATACCATTTGTAAGTTCAACCTGCTGGTAAAACTTTATTGACTTTTTATCATGAATCATAAGATAATAAGCCTCATTATTATTAACGGCATGAATTGTTAGTGCTATTTTATTATTAGAAGAATCATGTACCTGCAGTACTGTACCATATTGCAACACCTGTGGCAAAGGCTTTGTCAATTTTCTGCCATCATTTAGCGTGAAAGCAACATAATAATTTTCATTATTGATGGGTGTAAAATTTAAAGATGCTACATCGTCTGCATCACTATTTATATTTGTTAATGTATCAGATTTGCTTCCTGTTAATACACCAGAAAATTTCATAGGGATACCTGCAGAGTCTGAAACCACGATTGCCAGGTTAGCCGGCACACCAGAAACTAAATTATTGCCTTCAACATAAAAATGAATTACAGGTTCAGCTTTAGTGTCAGCCGACAATGCTTCATTATTAAATACATTATTAATAAGAATATGCTTTTGAAAATAAAACTGCGGTGAATAATTTTTCATCCAGTTTGTATAACCTCGCAATACGTAATAGCCTGTTTTTAAATTTTCCGGCACCATAAACGAACCATGTCCCTTACCATGTTCCAAAGCAGTTTTAGCCTGCAGAACCGGCTGGTTATTATTATCAAGTACTTCAACATAGCCAACTTTACTCAAGTTTGAAAGTGTGTCACCAGTATATAAATTATATATATCAAACCATATAATGTCACTGGCCACATAATTGTCACGGTCTGTAATAACAGTTACATTTTCATCAGGAGCATAAGACTTAAGAGAGGCAAATTTTTTTAAAATGTTATCTGGGATATTTTGCTGAGCTACAGCATTTTGAAGAAAACATGCCAATGAAAAATATATGGCAAAGAGATTTTTTTTGTTAAACATTCAATCTTTTTAAAGTTTACCAAAATGATGGACGGCTGCTTGAACCGCGAAGCCTGCAATCTAAACAATCTATACTTGCTGATTTATAAGCTGTAATTACAGGCCCAAAACCAACAGATTCAAATGGTGAATAGGGTGGGTAATTTATTGCAAATGAATCAGGGTTATTAGCTACCTCAATTACTTCACAATTAGCCTTGTATCTCCATGAGGATAGCTCATTATTTGCAATAAAAATTCTTTTTTCCTGTGGTGAGGATGCAGAAATATAACCAATTACTTTTTCTGAGGGATTGGTTGTACATAGAACGTTTCCGCTGATATCAGATGGAAGCGGATCAAAAATAGAGCCCAGAGATTCTGTACTTGATTTCAATTGCTGGTAAAAATTATAGGCATTTTTATCAATAGCAAATTGGGTTACAAGTATACTGTATCTTATGCTTAATCTTTCGTCCCCGTTTGCAATAAGTAATAGCGGCGTTTTATTTATTATTGCCTCATTTAGCTTTGCCGAGCTGCCAATTAATATCCTGGTCGAGGCATAAGTTGTCCAGCAGGTAAACATAGCCTTGATTTCATCTGGGGAACGAGGAACAACTTGCGGTGCGATGTACTCATACGTGGCTGGAAAGGCAGAGTGTATTTCCCAGGTTTCCACATAATTCCATTTGTAATATTTGTTTTGTTGAGTAAAGTCTTTAGTAGTTAAATTAAGTTGTACGCCTTTATTAGTAACCTCCCAGCTAACGGTATCAATGGGCGGCGTTTGCTTTACACTTTCCATTGCAGAAGCATAATCTTTACCATCTGTAGTTCTTATATGCAGGCTATATGTATTAGCATTTAATAATTGAAGATCACCGGTATATATTCCTGCTGAGTTTTCATATAAGGGCGATTGGGATCCATCACTTCCGACCACCATTACGTTTGCGTTACTTTCTGATTTAATGCCAGAATTTTCGTTCAGGTCTGTCGTTCGTGAAAGTTGTATAGAGGTTGGCCCACCTGCAGTTAAAATACCTTCAACCACTAAATAATTCTTCTGTTCAGGCCTGAGAACCGGGTTATATTTTTCCTTGCAGCTTATCACAAAAATGCTGCTTATAATGATGTATAATAACAAGTATGGTTTGCTCATCTTTAAAATCTTATATTATAATTTATAAAAGGAATGGCATTACCAAATATTGAAAGCTTATAGGCGTTGATCACGCCATCTTCAGAAGTATAATACACTGAATATGGATTTTTTCTGCCAGTGAGATTATAGATACCGATCGTCCAACTGTTATGCGTTAGCTGGTGAATTTTATGGTTGCCATCAATGTTCATTGAAAAGTCGGATCTGAAATAATCGGGGATACGATAAGCATTTCTGTCTGAATACAATGCTCTTTGCGATCCGCCATAATAAAACCTTCCAATTGGCAAAGTAATGGGCCTGCCTGTACTGTAAGTAATATTTAGCGAAATACTAAAACGATGATTAATGGCATAGTTGCCAACCAGTGTTATATCATTTGGTTTATCATAGGCAGAAGGATAAAAGTTGCCGTTATTGACCGGCGCACTTACGGTAGGGTCATCCATTTTTAATAAGGTTCTTGACCACGTATAACTTAGCCAGCCATTTAACTTTCCTGCTTTCTTTTTTATTAAAAGCTCTGCGCCATAAGCTTTGCCCTTTGTAGGTATAACATCTGTTTCAATATGATGGTTTAAAATAAGCTGTGCGCCACTTTTATAATCCAGGTAATTATCAAGTTGTTTATAATATACTTCCACAGAAGTTTCAATGGAATCACCACCAAAGTTTTTGAAAATACCAAATGAGTATTGATTGCCTGTTTGCGGCTTAATGTTTACATCAGATAATTTATAAATATCCGTAGGCGAAATTGCTGTAGTATTACTAAGCAGGTGTATATATTGAGCAAGGGTATTAAAGCTTGCCTTCAATGAAAAAGTTGGCGATAAGGAATATTTTGCTGACACTCTTACCTCAGGCGTAGTATATGTTTTGATAATTTTTCCACTCTTAAACGATCTTGTTTCAATTAAAGTGTTGTCGTCTTTGGGTGCTTCTGGGGCATAAAAATTTACATCGTGTGTGCCCAGGTAATTGTAGATACTAAACCGTACACCACCACTAATGGATAAAGCCTGTGTGGCGTCAAATTTATCACCTACATATACGGCGCTTTCAAGTGCCTGTTCCTGTTGAATGTTATCTTCGGCCACCAATGATTCTTTGCCAACCGGAACATAATTTCCCGGGTGAAGCTGGTAATATAATGATGAGAAACCAAAGTTTAACGCATGTTTATTATTAAGAACATAGGTGAAATCAGACTTTACAGTTGCCTGGTTAATATCAAAAGAAAGCTGGTAAGCATTTACAGCATTCATGCTGCTTGAATTATTATATTGATACTTTGTAAAGCCTGCAGTAAAATTATTATCAAATCCTTTTTGAAAATTATGCTTCCATTTAACTGAGCCGATAACATTACTGTATCCAAACAATGTATCACTGTTAAGGTTGAATTTATCTTTACTGTAGTAAGCTGTAATGCCAACAGTATTTTTATTGTTGATGGTATGATTTGTTAGCAGGTTAACATCATAAAAAGAAGCGCCACTGTTTTTGTAGCCTGATTTTTCAGGAAGCATTTTCAATAACCAATTTGAATAGGTTGAACGGCCACCCAAAATAAAAGATGATTTATCTTTTTTAAGGGGCCCTTCAATATTTAGTCGGCTCGTTAATAATCCTATGCCTGCTGAACCAGTATACTTTTTTGCATTGCCTTCTTTCCCGGTAACATTTAATACAGAGGATAACCTTCCGCCATATTTTTCAGGTATGCTGCTTTTATATAATTCAACATCTTTTACCAGTTCCGGGTTAAAGGCTGAAAAGAAACCGAAAAAGTGAGATGGATTATAAATGATGGCATCATTAAACAAGATTAAATTTTGATCCGCAGCGCCACCGCGAACATTAAAACCTGTACTGGCTTCGCCGGCAGATTTAACGCCAGGCAATGTAAGCACAACCCGGAGAATATCTGCTTCACCAAAAACAACCGGCACCTGCCTGATAGCCTTGGCCGTTAATTTTTCCAGGCCTAATTGCGTGCTGTTTACATATAAATTTTTTTTGGAAGATATAAGCACTTCCTGCAGCGTGATGATGTCACCCATCAATTCTATCGGCAATTCCCCATCATTATAAACAAGAATTTTTCGCCTGACTTCTTTCTTCCCTCGCTCCCTTATGTTAAGTTCATGCTCGCCCTTGCTTAATAGTATAGAGTAATAGCCATGTAAGTTGGTTTCAACATTGTTGCCGGTATTGTCAACATTTATCACGGCATGTGGCACACCATCACCGGTTTTGGCATCAGTTACGTATCCGGTAATGGTGGCTTTACCGGGGCTAAACGTGTTGGTGGGCAAACCTATTTCATAAATTTTATTTTGTCTCAATACCTGCGAAGCGGTTAATGTTGTGCTGCTATCTTTTTTTGACAGTTTCTTATTGGGTACATTTTGAATGGCTTCAAAATTTGTTACAACAGGAGAACCACGGGTTAAAAAAACATTGGATTTATAAATGGCGCTATAATAATCTGTGTTGAAAAATAGCTTATCCATTACAGCGCTTAATGGCTCCCTGGTTGCTGAAACATTTACCTTAAATGAATCAAACTGGGTAATATCAAAATAAAAATGATACTTGCTTTGAGCCTCAATTGCTTTGGCAAAATCTTCAATATTGCCTGTAAACTGCCCGGTAATTAATGTATCCCTCTGCTGGCAAAACACATTGGTACACCATAATGCAAAGTAAGCTATAATGGCTATGGTTCTGATCTTCATTCTTATTTTAATATGGAATTGTAGTAAGAAATTATTTTCACCATTGTTTGTTCTTTGCCAGCCCGGTAGCTTAAATTATTTTGTCGTGTGAATTGAGCGATTTCTTTCTTTTTATCAGAAAGAAGTTTAAGAAAAGATTTTTTAGACCTGAACTCCAATAGCGTGTTATTCTTTTGTATATAAAAAAAATCTTTAGAATACACCCGTGTTTCTATTGAGGTGTTTTTGTACCTGTTCTGGATATTTTTTGTGCGCTTTGCAAGCATGCTTATTTCGCCATTGTATAAAAGATCAAAATAACCTTTAGGTAATTCTTTATAGTTAGAAATGCTATTGGCAAGTTTTATAAAATGATGACCATGCACAGTAAAGGCATCCACTTTTGTTTTATCAGGAATAAGCCTGTATAATTTATAATTCAGTATGGCTATTTCGTCTTTAATAATATCATACATCAACGGGATATCCTTGTAAGTTTTGTTTTGATAAGTAACATCTCCCTTACTAAAGCTGCTTTCAAAAAAATATGGAGAACCATATTCAAAACTGAATTGATATTCCACATGCTCTTTTCCGTTAAATAATTCAAGATCTTCTTTTATAGCTGAAACATATTCATAATAAGCCTTCCCGGTAAAGCCGGCAGCGGAATCAGGCACCATAGTTTGGCTAAAACCTGTTTTAAATAACAGCAGTGTTAAAAGAATAATTTTCAGCTTTTTCAGAATTGTAGGCATGCAGTAAGCAATGGTATTAATTACGAATATAAATTATAATGATCTAACTGCAGGGTATAAAAAATTTTACTGAAATCCGCTTAAATACAAGCGATGTCTGTAACCTATTAGTATCTTGTAATACAAACAACGATACTGCTATGACGAACTGGAGAATTAAACTATCCCTCTTTTTAAATTATTTTGTATTTGCCATTTTACTTAACAGTGTAGGTACGGTAATTCTGCAGGTACAAAAAAATTATGCTGTCAGCCCATCTTCCGCCAGTATACTGGAAGCCTTTAAAGATCTCAGCATTGCCATTTTATCATTTATTGTTGCATCTTATTTAACGAGGATTGGCTATAAAAGATCAATGCTTATTGCACTTGCTTTTGTAACCATCGTTTGCCTGGCCATGCCATCGTTCCCGGGCTTTGCCATGACTAAATTATTATTCGCTGTTACAGGCGCCAGCTTTGCATTGATAAAGGTTTCGGTATTTGCTGCTATAGGCCTCGTTACGTCTAATAAAAAAGATCATGCAAGTTTTATGAACTTTATCGAATCTGTTTTCATGATCGGTATTCTTACGGGATATTTTATTTTCAGCGCTTTTGTAGATAATGAAAATACTTCTTCAACAAAATGGCTAAATGTATATTATGTATTGGCCGGCATATCTGCCCTTGCATTCGTGTTATTATTAACAGCTCCGCTGGATGAAAGTTCTGTAAAGAATAAAGAATCGAAAGCTTTCATCCAGGATTTTGCCGAGATGATCAGGCTTGCTATTAAACCACTTGTTTTAATATTTATTTTCAGTGCATTTTTTTATGTATTGATCGAGCAAAGCATCATGAGCTGGCTTCCAACTTTTAATAACCAGGTACTTCATTTATCAACTACCTTAAGTATACAGATGGCAAGTATTCTTGCTGCTTCCACCGCACTTGGCCGGTTTGCTGCCGGTATTTTACTAAGAAAAATTCATTGGCTTTGGGTGCTTATCGGGTGCCTGGTACTGGCAGCAATATTAGTTTTATTGGTAATTCCCTTAGCGGCAAATATTTCAGGAGCACCTGTTGATAGTTGGCTTAATGCGCCTTTTGTTGCCTTTATATTTCCGGTGATAGGCTTGTTGCTTGCGCCAATATACCCGGCCATAAATTCTGTTATATTAAGTTCTCTCCCTGTAAAGCAGCATGGGCCAATGAGTGGGCTGATCGTTATTTTTTCAGCCCTGGGTGGCACAACAGGTTCTATCATAACCGGGCATATCTTTCAGGCCTATGGCGGTAAGAGCGCATTTTATTTTTCATTAATTCCTATTGCAATTTTAATTGTTTGCCTGTTTGGTTTTAATGCACTTCAAAAAAAATCAATTGCAGTTACACCGGCTCAGCCATTGTCTTAAAATGTTTAATGCTATAAGTTATGAGTGTCTCCGATATTTTTTTTTCAAGCGATTTTTTTAAAAAAGTACAACTGAGTGAAATATTTCCGGATAGCAAAACATTTACTGATGCCGCTCCCTTGTTTGCCATAGATGAGATCATTTCCAAATATGAGTATGAAAAACAATTGCCTCAATTTGATCTGGGAAAATTTGTGCTTAACAACTTTACAATCCCAGTAACAGATACAGATGTAAAATTGGCTACTTCTCACAAAAACATAACAGTACATCTAAACGATTTGTGGAATGAGCTTACGAGACAGCCCCAAAAATCTTACTCTACTCTCATCAATTTACCGCAGCAATATATTGTACCTGGTGGCCGATTTAGGGAAGTTTATTATTGGGATAGTTATTTTACAATGCTGGGTCTAAAGGTTTCTGGCAGGTATGATCTGATTGAAAGTATGGTTCAAAATTTTGCCTTCTTAATTGATACAAACGGGTACATACCCAATGGCAATAGAACATATTATATCGGCCGTTCTCAACCACCCTTCTTTACATTAATGGTTAATCTTTTAAAAGAAAAATCAGGTGATGAAATACTAATAAAATACTTACCGCAAATACAGGGAGAATATGATTTCTGGATGGCAGGCGCATCAGAACTGATAGAAGATTTTACCTGCTTTAAAAGAGTGATAAAGCTTCCCGGTGGTTATATCTTAAACCGGTATTGGGATGACAATGAAACACCAAGGCCGGAGTCTTTTAAGGAAGATCATGATCTTGCTGAAAGCTCAACTGATAAAGGCAGGCTTTATAGAAACATAAGGGCTGCAGCAGAATCCGGTTGGGATTTTTCTTCAAGATGGTTTAAGAACAGCACTGATTTTTCCACCATTCATACTACTGATATTTTACCAATAGATTTGAACTGCCTGTTATACTATGTTGAGCAAACACTTGAAACAGGATATGCATTAACAGGCAATCAGGCAAAAGTCCAGGCCATGAAACTGGCTTTTGAAATGCGAGCTAAAGCTATTGATAGTTATTTTTGGGTTGAGGAAGATCAGTTTTATTTTGA
>JANLXV010000047.1:0-6016 GCA_031365305.1 Chitinophagaceae bacterium | reverse complement strand
CATCCCTTGTGACGATATTTTGCTACAACGCTCAGTAAATGCAGTAACAGACCCGGCACCACAAAAATACAAAGCCCCCACAGGCCCTCCGAAGCGATTTGAAGACTCATCTCAACTTCAAACTATACGCAAAGACAATCGTACTGAAACTTTAAACGTTAGTCCTAATCCAAGTTTGGGCATGCTAAAAATATCAGGTAATAGTAAGTTGCGGAATGCAACACTTATTGTAAGTGACCAAACTGGTAAGACGCTTTTGCGCATAAAAAATAGATCAAAAGCAGCCAGTCCAGAATTGGATCTTCGACAATTACAGAGTGGAACATACTTTATACAAATTCTGATGGGTGACGATTTAATTACCAAAAAAATCTTAATCACTAAATAGTATATTCTGATTATTAAAAGGCTGTCTCAAAAGGGCAGTCTTTTTTATTTTCAGAGTTCTGCAGAAATTTTAGCGGAGATTAATGCAATTCCCAATGCTCTTATATCATTTCCGCCTTCATATTGAGGCTTTCTTCTGCCGGGAAATAGTAAAGTAATTTCAATGAACTTCTGCCCCATCACAACATTGGCAGGAATATCTATATTCAAAACAGTACGTCCTACTACTGTTGTATTATCATAACTGGCGGTTTTCACATGCGTATTGTTGACCAGGATATCAACAATAGTATGCTCATACAAAGGTGATTGATATAAAATAAATTCAAGTTTCAGTGATAAACCTGTTGTAGTGCTATATTCTAATGGAAAAATGAGCGCAGCGGCTTCGCAGGAGCTCCAGGTAAAATCATCCTCGGGAAACCCCCAACCGTATTTGAAATATTTATACCCTTCCGATTTATCCCCTTTAGAAAATACCAATTGGGTATTTATCTTATAATTATTCACTTCATTAACTACCAGAGCTTCCTCTTCTTTAGTCATCTTAAGAGGAATATCTTCTAGCAGAGGTTCGAGATCATATAAAGGGGCCTGGCTGTCAGGATCCCTTACTGCAAATTTGGGTGTCCAATGCTTATATATGGCAGGCTCTCTTTTTTCATTTGTCATCACTGCAACCATATGGGTAGGCTTCAAAATACCGTCTGAAATCAACTGCTCATTCGTTTCGTGTATATAATCTATGAATGCCGTATCTAAAGGATTTAAGGGATCATAGTTCGGTCCGAATCCCCTGTCGAGAAAAGTGTCTGTTAAATTGCCATAACAAAAAAAAATCTCAAATGAAAAAGTCTTAATCAGCAAAGGAAGAATATCCTCAGCACGAATTCCTTCAAAACCTTCATTCGAGCAATCCCAATTATCAAAGTAATCATCAATTTTTTTTAACTGATGATTATATTTATACTTTCGAGGAATTCTTCCCCATATCTTCCTGACAAGGATAAGGGCTTCCGGCCAGCGCATATGCCCGTTTCTTCCGATAATATCAGACGTTAAAAACCGCCCGTTTTTAGACAGGTTGTTTTTAATCAATTCAAATAGACGCTCAAGACCCAAGATATGGTGAAGTGAGTGATGTGCCATTACCGCGGCAAACTGATATTTAGGCTGCCAGCTATTAATATCAGTTTGCGAAACTGAAATAATATCTCCAAGGCCTTCCTGGTCAATTTTCTTTCTCGCTTTGGCTATAAGCACAGGCGAAAGTTCTAAACAAATAAAGAAGAAATTTCTTTCCCGCCTGGAAAGCAAGTTTTTTACTATGTCAATTTCCATTGAACAATCTCCGGATCCTACACTTACCAGAAAACTGCTTCCCGACTCCTGCAAAGATTTTTTGAAATAATCAGCATAAAATTCAATTGGGTTTGAATAACCGGTTACACTAGCAGCTTTTTTAGAAATATATTTTTTGCTCCAGTATTCATGAATTAAGGGCAAATCATGCATTACCTCTGTTTCTTTGTACTGATCTATTTGCCTTGCAGTCAATTCATCATAATGAGCTGAACTATCCATCGTATTATTTTGTATTCAGTTTGCTTTACAATTAATTAATAAGGATTTATGCCAAAAAATTGATATAGTCATACTTATACAGTGCTTGAATAATTGAACTTCTTCAGAAGGCAATAGAACAAATTTAGTTCATAATTTTTTTTAGTTCCAGGCTTATAAAGGGGAACGATAACATTCTCACATCAGGCAAGGCATCGATGGTATCTGATAAAATGTTGATTTTCTGAATATGGGTTAACTTTTCAAAATGAAATCTGAAAATAAATTTGTCACCTTGTCTTTTTGTAAGCCCGGCTCTATAAACCTTATTACTATAGTCTGTTATTAAAACTTTTGGATTAATATTTTTACAAATAGGTGGCATAAAGGTGTTCAATTCTATATTCAAAGTATCCATAATCATATAATTCCCTATAAAACCAATACTGGCATTTCCATTAGTCCATCTTATACCGTTTTCATTATCATAAAACCCGATAGTTATAAATTTATTAAAATCGTCATTGGTAATCCTTAGCTGTGTTTGATTATACTGAATTTTATTTGAAGAAGCCGGGTCATCTATTTTGTCAGTATTAAATGTTTTTAAAGAATCCTGCAAATAATCATTTGTAATATCAACAATGCTACTGTCCATATATATGATCTGGTCAGCATTTTTATTAAAGTTTACGAATGAGTTAGAATACGGCGGAGTCTTTTGATATATCGAATCTGCAAAAAATATATTTTTTTCTTGCTGTTTGTAAAAATTGAAAAAGTAGCCTTCAGCCAATACCCATTTTATAGCATTTTCTGCATTTACATCCTGATGTTTTTCCCAGATATACAATCGTTTTGTTCCTGGCCGTATTATGCCTTTATCAATGGCCTCTCCAAATTCATCTGCCATTGCTTCTGAGCTGGTCAGGTAAATACTACCGGCACCCTTGTTTAGATAAGTAAAATCGCACCAGAGCAATAGCGCTATAAATAAAACAAGTAACGAATTTCTACTGTAAGTAGTTTTGAATAATATATGGCTGAATGCGATAATAAAGCTGAGTATGAAAACACAATATGATGCTTGCAGCCATCTCTGTACAAGTCTTATAGTAACAACGGCAGGAATTAATAATGCAACAAAAAGCATCGCTAAAAATGGCAGGAGCCAAAATTGTTCCGCTCTTGTTGATTGCTTTAAAGTACCGGGTTTTCTTATTTGCCAGAAGTAAGTAAAAAATGTAATGAGGAAGCCTATTAATAAAATAACCATTAACACTTTGTCTATAACTGGCAGCCCACTGAATTTTATGCCAGCTAAATATTCCGGGCCTTTGTTTATGCCGATTATTGATAAAAATCCATTAGTAAAAAAGGCAGCCGGAGCAGATGTTGAGAATTCAATATTGGTACCACCGGTACCAACAAAAAAAGGCATGTGATAGATCACTTTTTTCAGAAACACATTCAGGCAAATTGATGCGATGGCAACACCAGTTAAGATCATTTTTTGTTTACGACTAAGTATTTTTAAACCGGGATAGAAAAGGATCAACAAAAGAATAAAAGGCAATAGCACAATATAGCGCTCATGTGTGTACATGCATAAGTTGGCGAATAACATAGCCCTAACCAGGTCCCCTTGTTTGCGTACCGCATCAGTATCCATTACAATAGCCCTCATTATATAGAAGAGAAAGACAAGAAAAAATGTGATAGCAAGCCCTTCGAGTGCGCCACCATTATATAGTTGCGTTACGTTGAAATATGAAAACCTGGACAGTCCCACCGGGAGACTGCAAATGATTGACAATGCTGGAGACTTTAAAAACAAGTTTAAAATCAACGCAAATAAAAAAGTGTTTATTGCTTGGATGGCAATGTTAAAAAAATAATATCCGTCTACATTTTTTTGAAATGTTTCAGTAAGTAGATGCAAGCTAAAGCCATGCACCGGCCTGTATTTTTGAAACAAGCCGGGGATGTTGATCTTTTCAGAAAAACTGTTTAAGGCAGCATGTGTTTTATAAATATAGAGATCATCTCCATACATCGTTGTTGTTTTCCATTGCAAAAAATAGAAGTAAATGATAATTGGTATGGCGATGACCAAAAGTATAAAAAGCAGATTTTTTAATTTAGACATTTACAAGCTTTTGGTGAATAACATAAAAAATTTATCTTCAAATATGCAATCAATTTTAGTTTTACAAATCAGCCCTCAGCACTAATCAATATAGACTGACTGATAAATTTTACAGGTGTTTTTTCTAAAAGATTTCCGATGATAATTGATGGCTTCACCAATAATTTAGGCACACCAGGCAAAAGAAAATCTTTATAGACAATTTTAATATTTTTAAAGTTTGCCGACTCTAGTTTCTTCTTAATGAAGTTGCCCGAGAAAGCCATTTCATCAGGTTCCAGGTTTGCTAATTTTCTCAACACTTTGGTTTTAAAAATAGCGGCTACATAAGGATTGTAAATATTAGGCTCCATGAATATTATTTTGCCTCCTGGGTTTAGGATATTGCTGAATGTATTGAAGACCTCATCAAGGTTATAATATAAATGATGTAATATGCCATTACCGATGAGATAGTCGAATTTATTATGAACACTTTCCGAGGCTTTATTAAAATCAAGTACTTCAAACAAAAGGTTAGGAAGTCTGTAATGCTCTCTGGCCTCTTTTATAAATGGTTCACATAAATCGGAACCGATAACCTGCATTGGCATTTGCAGGGCAACTTGGTAAGCCACATAGCCGGTGCCACAACCAATCTCAAGAATTCTTTTATCATCTGATGGGTTCATTTCATCTATCATCCAATCCGCCCTTCTTTTCAGGCGAATTAAATTACCCTCGCTTTGTTCAAATATTTGGTTAAAACCGCGGTCGTCTTTTATAGCTGACATAGTGTATCGCTAATGCATTTATTTTTTAATCAATATCGTATAGCCTAAAGGATCTTCTGTAGAGCCAAGATGAAAGAAGATCGCCAGGTGAGCAATAATTATTGTGATGAGTAGAAGTGGTGATAGCGCTAAAAAAATAGGAAGAAAAATGTATCTCCATTTTTCAACTGGAAAAAAATTGCGAAAGAATAAAACAATTATTTTAGAACTGATCACAGAAACATCAGTGCCTCTTGGTTTGATAATAACTTCAGAAAATTTACCAAACATTGTCTTAAAGCTGCTGGGCGTATAGCGAAAATAATCGTACGGAATATAATGGTAGCGTGCAGACCAGGGCACTGTCACAATGATCTTTGCGTCCTTCTTAGCCGTTCTGTGTATTTCATCAACCAGGTATTGATAATCCTGAACATGTTCCAATACTTCCGTACAGATCACGCCATCAAATGTATCGTTAGCGAATGGGATATTTTTACCGTCAAATGAAGTGATGTCGGGGTTATGATAACCGAACTCAACCGCTTCGATAATATCAATACCATAATACTTTGTTTGATCCTTATTTAAAAGAAATTTATAGGGAGATTGACCACATCCTATATCCAATATGTCGCCTGAATAAGTAGGTAATTTTTTCTTGACATCTTTGTAGATCGTCAGAATTTGAAGGTCTAACAACATTCTGCCATAGAATTTTATCTTACCGGCAAAACCTACAGGCGGCGTATTTGAAATAGGCTGAAATTTTTCAGTCACATTTTTAGTTTGAAGATTGAATTATTTTCCGGCGGATAAACTTTGGCCTCTTTTTCACTTCTTCCAATATTTTACCCTGGTACTCACCCAATATGGAAACGGCAAGCATGTTTAGACCGCCAAAGAATAAGGTAAGCACAATAATAGTAGTGATGCCATGTGGTACCGGCGCACCGGAGAAGTATAAAATAACCTGTACGATGATTGCAAGGAATGATACAAGCGTGAGTGCCCAGCCTAAATAGGTCAACAATTCCAGCGGTACATAACTAAAAGAAAAAATGGCTTTCCTCGCCCACGCCAGATTTTTACGCCAGTTGTTGGTAGTAACACCAAACATCCGTTCGGGCCTGGTATACGGAATGCCAATTTGTTTAAAGCCAAC
>JANLXV010000040.1:0-2775 GCA_031365305.1 Chitinophagaceae bacterium | reverse complement strand
TCGTTCAATAAAGCTGAAATGGATAATGTGATCGAAGTGGAGATGTAAGGTTATATCTAAACGCTACAGCAACTTCGTACCCTCGTAAATTTCTTTCAAACTTATAGTAACATTTATAGATTGAAATGGGATATTGTCATCAATATTTTTATATTCTTTTAATTCCCAATTGCCGCTATTATTAATACGAAAACCCTCAATGCTTACAGATTCTGAATCAATCAAAACATATTCTTTCAAACTTATAATATCGCGGTATAGTTTAAACTTTCCTCCCCTGTCATAATTTTTTGTTGATGGTGATAGCACTTCGATAAGTACTGCAGGGTTTAAAATGTTCCAGTCATCATCATTATATGTTGCAGGCTCTCCACAAATTACAGATACATCAGGATAAGTAAACAGTGTGTTCTTTTCTATATGAATTCTTTGATCGCTGTTAAATGGCCTGCATGATTTCCCTTTTAACCTATTACTTAAACTTACAAATATATTTCCGGCGATAATATTATGGGTACCTTAAGGCCATACATTACAAAAATTTCTCCCTGGTAATATTCATGCTTTTCTATGGCATCATTTTCCATGTCAAGATATTCTTCAATAGAATATTTTTTTTGCTTGTTAGCCGGTGCAGGTTCCTTTATTTCCATAATGAAATTTACTAAGATTTATTTTTATAAATCCCTTTTTGATCGAATCCGGTTACCGGTTATGTGAGTCACTTTTTACCACATAAATAAGAGAACTATAGCCACCCGTTTTTCCATAGCCTCCGTGCTGGAATGGCTGTGAATACGCCTGAATGGAAATGCAAAACTTTAGATAATTGAAAGCGGTTTATAAATCTATCGCTGGAATTTTTGATATTTTACCGTCTTTATCAGCTATGACCAAATAGCCGTTGCGGGCTTTCTCTTCTGCAATTACTTTTTGAATAGCCTTGTCAAGGGCCGCTTTAATTTCAACGCTCAAGTCTCCGTTTTTTGAAATAGTCATTTGCGCAAGATTATATTATATACTTCAAAGTTATAAATTTCCTTTCTGGCATTAATACTTTTGGCAATCAAGGCATATTCTTTACCAGAATTATCATAGATGTACCAGTCGTCTACTTCAGCAGAATATTTTATGAAATTCTGAACTCCTTTTTTATACCTTCTCTCAATGACCTCTTCATTAATGTTATGACCACCCTTACTTACTCTCGCTGCAACTCTTTCCTTAGCAAGATTTATGTTATTAAGCCAAACAAAAAAAAGTATCACATCATACCCCAAAAGGGAAGCTTGCTTAATTAACTTTAAATAACTTAACCCAGCTAACGTGCTTTCAAATGCAAAGCTTTCTTTTTGTCTTATTAGAAATTGCAATCTGTCTAACTAATTCTGCCGGCTTGAAATGCAACGCTTTCACTATTAAAGGGAGATAATCCACGTGCTATCTCATCAGCATTTACAAACTCTGCAGTTTTAAAAACATTTGGCAACAATGTATATGCAGCGGTAGTTTTCCCTGCTCCATTTGGTCCCCCTATAATATAAATTGTTGGCAAGACTATTTATTTATTACGTACAGCAAAAGGTAGTATTAGCTAAATAAAGTTACTTTTTCACCACATAAATCAGCGAACTATAACTATCCTTTTTTTCCATGGCCTTCATATTAGAAAGACTGGCCGTAAGCAGTGCTGATATAAAATGATTTTTGCCTCTTGTATTTTTTTCACTTAGCATACTTACATAATAACTATCAAAATACATTGGTAAAGTTTCAACGATAGAGAGTTTATGTTGCGCCAGTAAAATAAACATAGACTTCGGTGAAAAATGATAAAGATGCCGTGGTACATCATAAGCCGCCCATTCGCCCTGGTAATGTGTTGCATCTGAAGATGTGTAGTTAGGCACAGCAATAAAAGCCCTGCCACCAGGTTTTAGCAGCTTATGTATTTGAATAATGTAATCATGCAGATCATGTACATGTTCAAGCACATGCCACATGGTTATAGCATCATAATAAACAGGAACCTGTGCAAATAATTCTTCCGAAGGCAGGAGCTCCATATTATATAGTTCCAAAGCTTTTTGCCTGGCTGCAGCATCAGGCTCCAGTCCTCTCCCCTGCCATCCAGCAGCCTGCATTGTATTTAAAAATGCACCTGTACCGGCACCGATATCCAAAAGCTTTCCTATTCTTAACTCTGTATATTTTTCAACAATATGTTTCTTACTCTTAAGTGTTTTTTTTCTTACAAGATGATATAAACGGTTTATCGCTCCACGCTTAGTCTCTGTATGCGACACATAATTTTCTGATTGATAATATTTGCCGATGTCTTCTTTTCCGGGAACATTTTGCGTAAATCTCAGGCTGCAGTTACTGCATTCCCATATCTCGAATGTTTCACCGGACACGGTATAATCTTTTGCAGATAATTGCCGGTGAATTTTATCGCTGTTGCAAACCGGACAATGGCTATAGGTGTTCATAGGTTTGAGGTATGAGGTTCAGGGTTTGAGGTTTAAGAAGTCATTGGTCATTTGTCGTTAAGTCATTGGCCAATAGTCAGTTTTATTTTTTTACTTTTAAATTTTTAATTTTTAATTTTAATGATTCATTTTTCATTCTTCATCACCTTATAAGTCTTAGGTTCATCATCAACTTTTAAATGATGGTTGTTGCCAATAGAATCAGGCGCAAAGCCTTTATTGTACAATGAAAAAGCGATAACCACTAATCCGGCAACTAATAATATAGCTGCCCATAGTTTCC
>JANLXV010000039.1:0-5615 GCA_031365305.1 Chitinophagaceae bacterium | reverse complement strand
AATAATCCAGGTTACTTTGCCATGCGGTACTTGCTTCTTCCGCAACTCATCGGCAACAAACATCAATTCCGTTAAACTTGCTGTCTTATACAAAAACAGTCCTTCGGCCTTACTTAAAAAATCAAAATTCAACGCTTTGGTAAAGAGGCCAGGTAAATTCATGCAATAACAAAATCAAAGGTGAAGTGGACGGGGCGTGTTGCTTAACCGGTTATATAAAACAATGTAAAAGTACATTCAATATGTTGTAAATTGAAAACCTGCTTATGAAAAAAGGCATCTTTTATATCTTTCTTACAATATTGTTCAGCTCAACATTCCCTCAGGGTCAAAACGAGGAAAAAAAAGCGAAACTGTTGACCCGCTTTCCTTTCAGGATATTAAATGGCGGCGTGATGATTGTTAAGGCAAGATTTAATGACATTAAAGACACCTTTAATTTTATTTTGGATACAGGCAGTGGCGGCATCTCTCTGGATTCGTTAACCTGTGAAGAATATAAAATCCCACACTCGCCATCAGGCAAAACTATTAACGGCATTGCAGGTTCAAAACAGGTGGATTATGCAAGAAATAATACGCTGGCATTGCCCGGCCTTGAGGTAAAAAATCTTGACTTCTATATCAATAACTACGAGGTATTATCCAGTGTGTATGGCGAAAGGATAGATGGCATTATAGGCTATAGTTTTTTTAGCAGGTATATCGTAAAAATTAATTTCGATACAGCCAGGATTGACGTTTATGAACCCGGACGAATCCGTTATCCTTCAGGTGGTCACTTATTAAAGCCTTTATTTACTACGCTTCCTATTCAATCTTTATCAATAAAAGACGACAGGCCTATTTTGTTTAATTTTTATTTAGATACAGGTGCTGGGTTAAGTTTTTTAATGAGCAAAGCTTTTGCTGATGACAGCACAGTTCTTACAAAAAACAGAAAATTGTTACCAATACAGGCAGAAGGTATGGGTGGTAAAAAGCGGATGATGATAACCATGATAAAAGAACTTAAACTCGGGCCTTATAAGTTCAGGCGGGTGCCGGCATATATTCTTGATGATGAATATAACGCCACTTCATACCCATTTATCGGCGGCTTGCTTGGTAACGAGATACTTCGCCGTTTCAACATGATCATCAATTACAGAAAAAGAGAAATTCATCTTGTGCCAAACAAACATTACAGGGATAATTTTGAATATACCTATACAGGCATGTCAATTTATTTTATTGATGGCAGAATTGTAATTGATGACGTTGTACCAAAATCTCCGGCTGATAAAGCTAATTTTAAGCAAGACGATATTATACTTTCTATCGGCAATAATTTTACGAATGATATCAATCAATATAAAGACCTGCTGCAATCTGCTGATGATAAAATTAAAGTGCTAATCCTCCGCAACAATGCCCCCATACTTATTGACTTTAGGGTGGGTAAAATTTATTAACACCACTTTTATAAGGTACTTAAATGTTTTGTGGATGATTGTAAAACACGGAATTTTGCCGCCATGATAAAATTTGAAAAATTTGTTTTAGATAACGGGCTGCGGGTTATTGTGCATGAAGATAAAAGCACACCGATGGCTGTGGTTAATGTAATGTATGATGTTGGTTCCAGGGATGAAAATGAAAACCGTACAGGCTTTGCGCATTTATTTGAGCACCTGATGTTTGGCGGTAGTATAAACATTCCTTCTTATGATGAGCCGCTGCAAATGGCCGGTGGTGAAAACAATGCATATACTACAAACGACCTCACAAACTTTTATATACAAATTCCTGCAGAAAATATAGAAACTGCTTTTTGGCTGGAAAGCGACAGGATGCTCTCCCTGGCCTTTGATGAGCATAGCCTTCAGGTACAAAGAAAGGTAGTTTGCGAAGAGTTTAAAGAACACTACATTAATAAGCCTTATGGAGATGTGTGGCATAAAATGCGTGAGCTTTGTTATAAAGTTCATCCATATAAATGGATGACCATCGGTAAAAAATTAAGCCACATTAAGAACGCCACTTTGGATGATGTGAAGCAATTTTTTTCGAGACACTACACGCCAGGCAATGCGATACTTTCTGTAGCCGGTAATATAACGGTAGAACAAGTGAAACAACTAACCTGTAAATGGTTTGGCGATATTCCGGCCGGCAACAAATATTTACGTGAAATTCCTCAGGAGCCAAAACAACAAAAGGCAAACAAGCTTGAAGTACATGCTAAAGTACCACTCGATGCATTGTATAAATGCTGGCACATGTATCCACGTTTAGATAGGCGATATTATGCGGTTGATCTGATAACAGAAGTTTTAAGCGGCGGTGGCTCATCAAGGCTATTTCAAAGCCTGGTAAAAGAACAACAACTTTTCAGCAGTATAGATTGCCACCACCAGGGCACCATAGATGCAGGCCTTGTAACTATTGAGGGCAAATTGATTAAGGGTGTAACGATGGAGCAGGCAGAGCAGGCTATTGAAAAAGAGCTTGACAAAATCAAGACTACTTTGGTAGCAAATGCAGAGCTTGAAAAAGTGAAGAATAAAACAGAAAGCCTTATCGCTTTTGAAGATGTGAGTTTAGCCAATCGTGCAGCCAGCCTGGCCAATTACGAATTGTTAGGCGATGCTGATCTTATGAATAAAGAACTGGCCAGTTACCAGGCAGTAACTGCTGAAGAGATTATGGAAGAAAGTAATAATATTTTTAGTGCTGATAACAGCAACACACTTTATTACTACTCTAAAAATTAATTAACCAACCGGCTTACACCGGTTTTAAATGTATATGTTGGATAGAACTGCAACCCCGCCGGTAAAAGATACGGTAGACCTTAACCTCAGCTTAAAGCCTTATGAAAAGTACACATTGAACAATAGCGTACCAGTATATGCTGTGAATGCCGGTGCTGAAAGTGTATTGGTGCTTGAATTAAATTTTAAGGCAGGCAATAATTTTGATTCACAAAATCTCGAAGCTTTTGCCGCCAACCATTTATTAAAGAATGGCACAACACGTAAATCTGCCTTTGAGATAAATGAACACTTCGAATATTATGGCGCTTACTTAAGCAGAAGCTGTCAACATGAAACTGCAAATATTACCTTGCATTGTTTGTCTAAACATCTTCCCAAATTGCTTCATGTCATCAGGGAAATAATATCTGAATCTGTTTATCCTGAGCAGGAACTGGATATTTTTACAAAAAATAATAAACAGCAACTTTCTGTAAACCTGCGTAAATGCGAGTTTGTTGCCAACAGGCTTAATGACGTTTATTTGTATGGAGAGGCGCATCCGTATGCAAGATTTAGTTCTCATGCCGATTATGATGCGTTGACCGCAGACCAGCTCAGGGCATTTTATAATCAATATTATGTAAATGGCAGTTGTACAATTTTTACAGCAGGTCAGTTGCCGGAAAACTTCTTCCAGTTATTAAATGAAAATTTTGGCGACTTATCAATAGGCAATAAAATAGTTGCGCCGGAGTTTGCTGCAATTCCTGCTACGCAAAAAAAATTCTGGGTAGAAAATGATCCTGAAGGTGTACAAGGCGCCATCAGGCTAAGTCGCTCTTTTCCAAACCGCCATCATCCCGACTTTAAAAAGGCCATCATTTTAAATACATTGTTTGGCGGTTTTTTTGGCTCAAGGTTGATGAATAACATCAGGGAAGATAAAGGCTATACTTATGGCATATCAAGTTACCTGCAAAATCACATACAGCAAAGTGCCTGGGTAATAAGTACAGAAGCAGGTAAAACGGTTTGTGAGGATACCATCTCAGAAGTGCATAAGGAAATGCAATTATTAAGAGAAGTACCTGTAGATGCAGAAGAATTATTACTCGTGAAAAATTACCTGATGGGCTCTTATCTCGGAGATATAGATGGTCCTTTCCAGATCATAGCCAGGTGGAAAAATCTTATCCTCAACAACCTTGATGAATCTTATTTTTATGATTCAATGCAGGCTATAAAAAACATCACTGAAGCAGATTTGCAGGAACTTGCCAACCGCTATTTACAACCTAAAGATTTTTATGAGCTTGTAGTAGTTTAATTTAGCCGGCAAAAATAGTTTATGAAATTTATCATTCAATTATTGATAACCGCTGCCGTTACTTATGGCCTTGCCATGTTATTAGGTTCACATGTTCAGCTAAGTTCATTTGGTACAGCCCTGGTTTTTGCACTGGTGCTTGCATTTTTAAATGCTATCGTTAAGCCGCTGCTTGTTATTTTAACTCTACCCATTACCGTAATTACGCTTGGCCTTTTTTTGCTGGTAATAAACGTTTTAATTATCCTGCTGGCCGATCATTTTGTTTCCGGCATTAAGATAGACGGATTTTTGTGGGCGCTCATTTTTGGGTTTTTGCTTACCATTATTTCTTCGGCTTTAAACTCGTTGTTGGCTGACAGGGTTTAGGTGGCGCTTTTATTCATGGTTCCCGAATCACTACCAATGCAATTCAACTCTACAGGTTTTACCGATCATCAGCTTATCACATTTTACAAAGCATTGCTTCTGCCAAGAATGATAGAAGAAAAAATGCTTGTGCTTTTAAGACAGGGAAAAATATCAAAATGGTTTAGCGGTATCGGGCAGGAGGCTATCGCTGTAGGCGCAACACTGGCTTTGCAACAGGATGAATGGATAATGCCACTGCATAGAAACCTCGGCGTGTTTACAACGAGGCAAATGCCTTTATCTAAATTATTTAAGCAATGGCAGGGCTTAAAAGATGGTTATAGCAAAGGGCGTGAAAGAAGTTTTCATTTTGGCTCGAAGGAATATTTTGTTTGTGGCATGATCTCGCATCTTGGTCCGCAACTGGCCTTGGCAGCAGGGGCTGCGTTGGCTTATAAATTAAAAAAAGAAAGTAAAGTGGCCCTGGCTTTTACGGGGGAAGGCGGTACAAGTGAAGGCGATTTTCATGAAGCCTTAAATGTTGCAGCAGTGTGGGATTTGCCGGTAATATTTATAATTGAAAATAATGGCTACGGTTTAAGTACGCCTTCGTCAGAACAATTTAAATGCGAAAGCCTGGTAGACAAAGCTAAAGGCTATGGCATGGCAGGGGTTCAGATTGATGGCAATAATTTGCTAACAGTTTATGATACTATAAATGGCGTCCGTGATTTTTGTATTGAAAGCCAAAAACCATATTTAATAGAATGCCTCACTTTTAGAATGCGTGGGCATGAAGAAGCCAGTGGCGTTAAATATGTACCACCGGAATTATTTGAACAATGGAAACAAAAAGATCCCGTTCAAAATTTTGAAAACTTTTTGTTGGCTCAGAATATTTTAACCAACGAGGCAATCAGCAGCCTCAAAGCAGAAACGAAAGAGCATATTGAAAGCGAACTTAAGGCAGGTTTCAATGGACTTATGCCAGTGCCGGATGTTGATGAAGAATTAGGGGATGTTTATGCCCCTAAGTTAGTTTCTGATTCAAACTTGAATCCAACAGCCCAGGCCACATCTCAAAAAAATACCCGTTTTGTTGATGCCATCTCTGATGGTTTAAGACAAAGTATGCAACACCATTCAAACCTGGTTTTGATGGGCCAGGATATTGCAGAATATGGCGGCGCTTTTAA
>JANLXV010000036.1:0-6208 GCA_031365305.1 Chitinophagaceae bacterium | reverse complement strand
GATCCCTTTGGGCACGTGTGGCTGATTGAAATGAGCATTTGAAAATAATATCCATTCTTATAAATAAAGATTTTAAGCCATAAAAAATTGGAGTGACCTTATGGATTATAATACAACTTTCATAATTGACCTGAAGGCATTGATAGATGATAATTTGAATTAGATGCACTTTAGAACCCCATTTTCTAAAAAGTCATCTTTTGATAAATGACCACTCACAGAAATAATGTGTGAACCTTCCTCACCAATATGTTTTAGGTAGTCTGCAGGTTCTTTAGACATACATCATCTCTTTAAGAATTTTAGGACCGATGTACTTGCTTAAGCCGTTTTTACTCGTATTTAGCACATGCAATTATGGTCATAAGCTACCTCTCATAAAAAAACCACCCGGCCGGCAGTTCTTTTTTTATTAATGTTTACATATTTTAAAAAGGATTGCTGCCTTATCAACAGCAATCTTTACAACTCTTTTATGCTTGCCTGGTAATTTGTATACTTGCCATCAGCTTTACATCTTCGCTTACCACCAGGCCACCGGCTTCGGTTACAGCGTTCCAGGTGAGGCCAAAGTCTTTCCTGTTTATTTTTCCGGTAACATCAAAGCCTGCCTTGGTTTGCCCGTAAAGATCAACCATGCCGCCGCCATGCTCAACCTCAAACTCAACAAGCCTGGTAACACCATGCATGGTAAGGTTGCCTTGAAGGGTATAGTCACTATCAGACTTCTTTTTAAATTCTGTTGATTCAAACATTAGCGTAGGGTAGGTGTCTGCATCAAAAAAATCTGCCGAGCGCAAATGTGTATCTCTTTCCTCCTGGTTGGTATCTATGCTGGCAATGTCAGCCGAGAAGCGAATTTTGGCGTCAGACAGGTCTTCTTCATTAGCTTCAACCTCGCCTTCAAATTTTCTGAATGATCCCGTAACGGTAGATATTACAAGATGCCTGATCTTGAAATGTACCTCGGAATGCGTGGGGTCAATTATCCATTTAGCCATAATATATATTTTTAAATGTGAGTTTGTAAAATTAGGGAAAGCGTTAAAAAGAGAAATAAGCCATAAAAGAATGGCTGCTTTTTGTACGGCGTTTAAACTTCGGGGATCTTGATTACCTCAGGCTAAATACTCACTTACCTTTAATTTGATAAACTGTTTAATCCCATCCCAGGTTTGGCTTTTTAAACTCACCGGATCTTCACTTTCATCAGCATCAGCAAAATAGGTAATGGCCTGCGGTACGGTGATGAGTAAGTTTTGTGTAGTATATTTTTCTTTGTGAAAGGTTATAAAGTCGGCAACAAAAAAATGTTGAAGCAATTCAGCTATGTCCCAAAAGTCTTTCTTTTTACCTCTGCCCAATATGGCCTGTACCTTCATGGCAATAATATCTTCTGTTGAAAACATCTTAATACCATCAACATTTATTTCAGGTCTTATTAAGGGGTGCGGATGGCGGACAATATCAATTTTAATATCATCTATAAAACAAAAAATACCAAAGCGGGGCGCTTTTTCTTCCATAATAAATTTGCGCCGGAACTTATTTTTCAAGGCATCAACAATATCAATATTCTCAAAAGGTTTACCTGAAAAAATATCCAAATCTTCAGACTTACGATGCCCGTATATGAGAGATAATGCTGTACCACCTACTAAAGAAAAATTCTTCAGTTCAGGCATTTGTAAAAGCTGATTTAGTAAGGAAAGAGTGCGGGGTTCAACTGTCTCAAGGTGTAGCATCTGAAATCTTTTAGCGGTCTGTTAATAACGGCACTTGCCAAATACATTCTTGTTTCAGGTAAAAACTTAGCATTCAATAATGCCTCAGTAACTTTTTCATCGCCATAGTAACGGCGGCAGTTGCGAATATCCTCAACATCGCCCCGTTCAAACACTCTTTCTATTACAAAGTTGGCTTTAGCATCATAGTCTATAGTCTCAAATACTACATCCCAAAAAATGCGTTTATTGAATATGGGTTTTGGTTTGTTATCCATCGTGTAAAAGTATAGTTTTCTATTCCCCGATATTTTTAACGTCAGTGCCTTGTTGCATAGCTGGTAAACGCTGCCGCGATTTATTAAAGATCATCGCAGAATTTTTCTTGCCCTTTCTTACCAATTTCTGTTGCTCCTCCGGCAGATGATGTTCTTTTATACAGGCTTCGCTGCAACACTTATCATATTTTTCTCCGCAGGCATTACATTGTATAAATAAAAGATGACAGCCTTCGTTAGCGCAGTTGACATGTGTATCGCAGGCAGCACCACATTGATGGCATTGGCTTATGATCTCTTCTCCTACCCTTTCACCAAGCCTTTCATCAAACACAAAATTTTTGCCTTTGAATTTATTTTCAATGCCTGCCTCTTTTACATGACTTACATAATTAATAATGCCGCCTTCCAAATGAAACACATTTTTAAAACCATTGTGCAACATATAAGCACTGGCCTTTTCGCAACGTATGCCGCCGGTGCAATACATAATAATATTTTTGTCTTTATGCGGCTCAAGCGTTTTAACAGCCATGGGCAGTTGCTCCCTGAATGTGTCTGACGGTATTTCAATGGCCTGGTTAAAATGCCCCACTTCATATTCATAATGGTTACGCATATCAACTATTACGGTTGAAGGATCGGCAGACAATTTGTTGAATTCATTGGCATTTACATAACGGCCTTTATTGTTCATGTCAAACGCAGGATCAGTAATCCCATCGGCCACTATCTTATCTCTTACTTTAATTTTTAATACCCAAAAGCTTTTACCATCATCGTCAATAGCAATGTTCAGGCGTAACCCTTCAAGGCCATGTATAGATTGCAGATGATCTTTAAAATCCTGTAATCCCGAAGTTGGAACACTTATCTGTGCATTAATGCCTTCAGTAGCTATATAAATTCTGCCATACACATTAAATTGACGAAGTGAGGTGTATAATTCATCCCTGAAAATTTTCGGCTCATCAATATGGAAATACCTGTAAAACGAAAGTGTTGTCCTAAGTTCAGGATCATTCAACAATTGTTGCCTGAGTTCCTTTTGCGAAACCCTGTTGTGGAGTACAGCCATGTAGAAATTTTTATAGCCTTTACAGGCAGAACACTTGCATAGTGAGCAAAATTCCGCAGCAAAGATGCACATTTTTAAAGGATGGATTTGTTAAGGAGATTTCACATTTTCATTTTACATATCCAATTACTTTTGCGAAAAACTTACTAATAAAACATTATGAAAAAGATTGTATTATCCTTCGCTCTAGTTATGGCTGCTGCTGCTGCTTTTTGCCAACACTCCTATTTGGGTATTAAAGGCGGTGCCAATTTTTCCAGGTTTACAGTTAAAGATGGTGAAGCCACTGATTTTCGCACCGGCTTTCATGCAGGGCTTTTATCGCACATTCATCTGAATAAAGAATTTGCCCTGCAGCCTGAATTATTATATTCTGCCCAGGGTGATGAAACAAAGCTGATCGGCAACAGTACTACAATCAGGCGAAAGTTAAATTACATTACTATACCAGTGCTACTGCAATATATGTTTCACAATGGTTTCAGGCTGCAGGCCGGGCCACAGGTTGGTTTTCTTTTAAACGCAAAAAGTGAACTTGCAGGTATTACAACAAATCTTAAAAATAGTTTTGAATCAACAGACCTTGGTCTTGCTGCCGGCGTCGGCTACCTCAGCCCTTCAGGGCTTGGTATTGATGGCCGTTATGTTTTTGGATTAAGCAATATTTATAAGCCAGGCTCACCGGTTATACACAGCAACGTTGCCCAGTTTGGTTTGTTTTATATGTTCCATCATACTGCCAATAAAAATATCAAACACAGGAACTAAGAAAAGTCATTGGGGTCAATAAGTCATTGGTCAGCAGAAATCCTTTTTTGTTGGCTATAATTTATTGACCTAATAAACTATTGACTTGATGACTATTGACCCAATGACCTAATGACTTTGCCTTGGGCAGCGGACTTTTATTATAAAAATAATTTTTAGAATAAATGTTGTAAAGTATCTTTGTCTACTTGTTTTATAGACTAATAGATTTTGCCCGGTGAGTTTCCACATTGGGCTGATACTATCAACAACTTATTTATAATAAATTATCATAGAAGTGATGTCTGATATTGAAGACCAAATTTCTGACTTGTCTGGCAGGGTTGATGGCAGTATCGAATCTTTCCTGCAATACATTTCAGAAACATATCCCGGCAAGGTTACGTTCTCTACCAGTTTTGGGTTTGAGGACCAGGCGATCACTCATATTATCCTTTCCAACAATTTCCCGATCAGCATTTTTACTTTAGACACCGGGCGGTTATTTCCTGAAACTTATTCTGTTTGGAGTGCTACCAACGAACGCTATAATACAACCATAAAAGCTTATTACCCCGATAATACTTTACTTGAACCCTTCATTGCGGAAAAAGGGCCAAACTCCTTTTATGAATCGGTTGACAACCGTAAAAGCTGTTGCTACATCCGCAAAGTTGATCCCTTAAAAAGAGCACTTAAGCATAACGACATCTGGATAACGGGCTTAAGAGCTGAGCAGTCAGACAACAGGCTTCGTGTGCCGCAGGTGGAGTGGGACGAAGGCAATAAGCTCATTAAATATCACCCTTTATTGTATTGGACAACTTCAGAGGTGAAGCAATTCATCAGCGATAATGATGTTCCGTATAATTCGTTACACGATCGTGGCTTTATAAGCATTGGCTGTGCCCCATGTACAAGAGCCATAAAGCCGGGAGAATCTTTCAGGGCCGGGCGCTGGTGGTGGGAAGATGAAAGTAAAAAAGAATGTGGCCTTCATGAAATGAAGGTTGCTTAAGACATATATAATGCATAATTATCATTTAGATTATTTAGATGAACTGGAGTCTGAAGCCATTCACATTATGCGTGAAGTGGCGGGCCAGTTTGAAAGGCCGGCATTGCTGTTTTCGGGCGGTAAAGATTCCATCACCTTAGTGCAGCTTGCCCTTAAAGCATTTCGCCCCGGAAAATTTCCTTTTCCTTTAGTGCATATTAATACCGGCCATAATTTTCCTGAAGCCTTGCAATACAGGGATGCTATGGTGGAAAGGCTTGGAGAAAAACTGATCGTACGTAAAGTAGAAGATACCATCAAAGCAAAAAACCTAACAGAACCCAAAGGCAAATTTGCCAGCCGCAATGCGCTGCAAACCTTTACCCTGCTTGATATTATTGATGAATTTAAGTTTGATGCGTTGATCGGCGGCGCAAGGCGTGATGAAGAAAAGGCAAGGGCTAAAGAAAGAATATTTTCTGTAAGAGATGAGTTCGGGCAATGGAACCCAAAACTGCAACGGCCAGAATTATGGAACACCTACAATGGTAAAATTCATAAAGGTGAAAATGTAAGAGCTTTCCCTATCAGCAACTGGACAGAGCTTGATGTTTGGAACTACATCCGGAAGGAAAAGATTGAACTACCATCTATTTACTTTTCGCATAACAGGGATGTGATAGACCATGAAGGCCAGTTGGTGGCTGTTTCAGAATATATAACCTTAGATGAATCGGATAAAGTAAGTAACAAAAAAGTGCGGTACAGAACCGTTGGCGATATGACCTGCACGGCGGCTGTAGAATCAGAAGCCACCCATATTGATGACATCATTAATGAGATCATCATTACAAAAACCAGCGAAAGAGGTGAGACAAGAATTGATGACAGGGTATCAGAAGCTGCTATGGAAGACCGTAAGAAAGGCGGCTATTTTTAAAAATAATGCTGAATTGTAAATTATAAATGCTGAATGAAATAACCCGTTGTTCAGAACCAATTTGTTCTTTTTTAAAATTCAAAATAAAAAGTGGATATTTTAAGATTTATAACGGCTGGTAGTGTAGATGATGGCAAAAGCACTTTGATCGGCAGGTTGCTGTACGATAGTAAATCAATTTTAATTGATCAGCTTGAGGCGATTGAAAAGCAAAGCAGGAACAAACAAAACGGTGAGATAGATCTTGCCTTACTAACGGATGGTTTACGTGCAGAAAGAGAACAGGGCATTACCATTGATGTGGCTTATAAATATTTTTCAACGCTGAAAAGAAAATTCATCATCGCCGATGCGCCGGGCCATATACAGTATACAAGGAACATGGTAACAGGCGCTTCCAATGCAGAGCTTATTATCATTTTGGTTGATGCAAGAAATGGTGTG
>JANLXV010000024.1:0-2745 GCA_031365305.1 Chitinophagaceae bacterium | reverse complement strand
AAATTTTTTGCTAAGAGATGATCATTATATTATGCACTGCAAAATACTCTATAAAATATTTTTCAACCGAATCGCATAAGCTCTAAAAAATACTGTTGAAGACCAAAAAACAGCTCAGTAAAAAACTGGGCAGATACGAGGCTATTTAATGGTAAAATAATTTTACAAACATTACTACTGTTATATTAATTGTAAGCCGTAGTATTTCAAGTGAGTGCTCACGTTGGTTTATTATCAATTGATGTTTTTTTAATATTGCTTCGTTTACAGCTCTAAGTTAGTGTAGCATACTCTTCATTTTAAATTTAATACCCTCGATTAAGAGATTGTTATAGTTTTATGAACAAATTATTATATCATGAAACTGCCAGCCCTCACTAAAATTCTATTGGTTATACTTACATTTTTTGCAACCTTACAAGCCAATGCGCAGGTAACAACAGCTACCATTAGCGGCACAGTAACTACTGCAGATGGTAAAGCTTTACCTTCTGCCAGTGTTCGTATCGAGTTTCCGAATGCAGGCATAAATAAAACAACGGTTACACAATCTAACGGTAGTTTTTTAGTACCGAACCTGAGAGTGGGCGGGCCTTACAAGGTAACGGTAACGTACACCGGCTTTCAGCAAAAAACTGAAAATGATATTTCGCTTGAACTGGGCCAGAATACTTCTGTAGATTTTAAAATGGAACCCGTTGCAGAAACGCTTGAAGGTATTGTGATCACCGGCCGGTCCACCATTTTTGATAACCAGCGCACCGGTGCTTCTACAAATATCAGTTCCCGGCAAATCAGGCAACTGCCAACTATATCAAGGTCGGCTGATGATTATACAAGGTTAACACCATCGGCTTCCTCTACAATAAACGGAACTTCTTTTGCAGGGCGCAACGGGCAGTACAATAATTATTCATTAGATGGCGCAGTGTTTAATAATCCATTCGGCCTTGATGCGCCAACCCCCGGCGGGCAAACCTCTTCTCAGCCGGTATCATTAGATGCTATTGACCAGATACAGGTAAACATTGCACCTTATGATGTAACACAGGCGGGTTTTACAGGGGCGGGCATTAATACTGTTACTAAAAGTGGCAGTAACAATTTTGCAGGAACTGTTTATGGCTTTTACAGAAACCAGGGGCTTACCGGTAAAAAAGTTGATGGTAATAAAGTGGTTGTTCCAAAACTTGATCAATACCAAACAGGCCTTGCCCTGGGTGGCGCTATTGTAAAAAATAAACTGTATTACTTTGTAAATTTTGAGACGGAACAACGTAATGATGCGCCAACCAGTTATGTTGCGCAAAATACAGGCAACGCCGGTAAAACAAATACATCAAGAGTTTTACAATCAGACCTTGATGCGGTGAGAAGCATTTTAAAAAATAAGTTCAATTATGAAACCGGCGATTACCAGGGCTATAATCTAAAACAGAAAAGTTATAAGTGGCTGGCAAAAATTGATTGGGTAATTAACCGCAATCACAATTTGTCTTTTACTTACAATGGTTTGGATGCTTCAAAAGAAAAGCCGGCGCATCCGAGTGCTATTGGCCGCCGTGGGCCTGATTTTACAACGCTGCAGTTTCATAACTCGGGGTATCGCATCAACAACAAATTACAATCTTTCGGCACCGAATTGAAGTCATCCTTCAGCAGTAAATATGCAAACAAACTGCGATTGGTGTATACACAATTCCGTGATACCAGAGACCCGTTTTCAACACCTTTCCCTGTTGTGAATATCACAAAGAACAATGTGCGTTATATCATTGCCGGTCATGAGCCTTTTTCTATCAACAACATCTTAAATCAGGATGCCTTCCAGGCAACAGATAACTTCAACATCATTCTTCTCAATCATACACTTACGTTCGGCGCTTCGTATGAGTCTTTCAAATTTGCGAATTCGTTTAATTTAACTGGTTACGGTCCTGCTGTATTTTCAAATGCGGATATAGATACATTTAAAAAATATGTACCGGTTAGCGGGCCTTATGTGTTTGGCGCTTACCCGTTAGATGTGGATGTAGCATACGCAAAAAACAGGGCGGCAGCAGATCAGTGGACGTTTTATTATTTAACCGTGGCGCAGTTATCTGTTTATGCGCAGGATGAATGGAAAGCCGGTAAAAACTTAAGAATAACCTATGGCCTGCATATAGACAGACCATCTTATAACAACGCCAGCTTTAAAGATCCTCAGTTTAATACTGACGGTACTTTCAAAGGTTCTTTTACTGAAGGCTCGCCAACGTTCCCTAACAATGATAACCAGGTATTGTTTGATGAAAACGGTAACAGGGTTACCAACGGCACAGGCAAGCAGTTAGACAATACTAAATTCCCCACTACTAAGCCATTGTTCTCACCCAGGCTTGGTTTTAACTGGGATTTAAATGGCGATAAAACCATCCAGTTAAGAGGTGGCTCCGGTTTATTTACAGGGCGTTTTCCTTTTGTATGGTTGGGTAATCAACTGGCTAATCCATATACCGGTTTTTATAATGCAACTGCCAGTAATTTCAGGTGGCCACAAATATGGAGAAGCAATCTTGGGGTTGATTTTAAAATACCTGCCGGAACCGTTTTCTCGGCAGATATTGCTTATTCAAAAGATCAGAAAGCTATGATGGTGCGCAATTATAATTTAGGCACGCCAACCGGAATATTAAATTCTGGAACGGGGGATAACAGGAGTATATATAAGGCCACAGATAAAGGCACAGACGGGCCTTTTAC
>JANLXV010000009.1:0-1564 GCA_031365305.1 Chitinophagaceae bacterium | reverse complement strand
GGCATCCGTTCTTGCTTTTTGCAATCTTGCTTTTAAGGCTTTTAATGCAGGTTCATCTGCTTTGCAATTCTTCAATAAATTTTCAAACAATGCAACAGCCTTAGTAAAATTTTCCTGTAATCCCTCAATGGTTACTGTAGTAAATTCTGTGCCCGGGGATACGCTAAAGCTACAGGCAATTTTATAAAACTCTTTGGTAATATCTTCCGCACTCATTTTATCCGTGCCTAAAAACTGCAGGTATTGTGCAGCCACACCTAATTTTTTATTGTTACAGGTACCCAGGTCAAAGCGGTAACGCATACGGAAGATGCTGTTATCTTTATTCTGTACATACAATATTTCTGCAGGACCGATCTTTCCTTTTTGCAGATCTTTATTGTAATCAAGGTACACAGGTTTTACTGTAGTAGCTGGCATGGCATTCACCTCTTTTACAAACTCAGACTGTGCATTGGCGTTAGTCTCCACCGGGGTAATGGAAGGTTTATCCACTTTCGCCACATTCTTATCCTCACCCTTGCGTTTTAAGATCACCACATAATTATTCTGGAAATACTTATTGGCAAAAGCAACGATGTCTTTCTTGGTTAATTTAGAAAGCAGGTCAGTATAAGCCACCTGGTCTTTCCAGTCAATCTCTGAAGTAAAGGCATCCATCAGGTCACTTGCTCTTGAACCATAAGATTCTGTTGCCAGTATTTTATTTTTCTTCTGGTTGTTGATGATGGAAGTGATGAGGTTGTCATCAAAATTTCCTTTTTTCAAATTCTCAATTTCGCCCAGCATCAGTGCCTGTACCTCTTCCAGCGTTTGTCCCTGTGTAGCTGCTCCCTGCATAAACAATACACCATAATCAATCAGTGTAAATGCAGAGGCAGATGCCCTTAATAATTTTTGCTTTTTCACTAAGTTCAAATCCATTAAGCCAGCTTTGCCATTGGTTAATATCTGTCCAACCAAATCCGCCAGCAACACATCTTTAGATTTATTACCCGGCAGCCTGAACCCGATCGTAACATTTTCTGCGTCCGGTCCGATTACTTCTTTTGTTATTGGTGCAGTAATCGGCACTTCTGGTTGAAATGTATATTTAGGTATTGGCTTGCTTTGTTTGTAAGCAAAAGCCATATCCACTTTTTTAATCATTGCATCGGGATCAAAATCACCGCTCAGGATAATGCCCATATTGTTGGGAACATAGTAAGTGTTATAATAATTCCTGATGGCTTCTAAAGAAGGGTTTTTCAAATGTTCGATAGTTCCGATGGTAGTTTGTTTACCGTAATTATTATTCTTAAATAGTTCTCCGAATAATTTTTCAAACACTTTCCGTCCATCATTATCCAGCGTCCGGTTTTTTTCTTCATATACTGCCTCCAGCTCTGTATGAAAAATGCGTAACACCGGGTTGCGGAAACGTTCAGCCTGCACCCTCAGGTATTTATCTATTGCGTTGGATGGCACATCATCCGTGTAAACAGTTTGCTCAAAAGAAGTAAATGCATTAGTGCCCTGTGCACCCATGCTGCTCATCATTTTATCATACTCATTGGCAATGGCA
>JANLXV010000653.1:0-3075 GCA_031365305.1 Chitinophagaceae bacterium | reverse complement strand
CATGCCTTTACCATTGAAGACCAATACTCATCAATTTTTTGTTTATCTGTAGAAATTTCTGCCCGTCCATACACACTCAAATATTCATAACCGCTATTGTTTACATAAAACAATTGTACCCTGTTATCTTTTTCTATCTCTATATTTTTATCGCTGGTTTTGTTGCTAAAAAACCAGATATTACCCTCTTCATCGGCATCCTGGCTGCTCATAGGCCTTGCGTTTAAGGGCAGTTGCGTAAGAGAAGTTGTAAACATGCATATATCTGAGGCTTTCACTAACTCTTTTATTTTTTTTACAGCCTCTTCTCTCAATAAATTTTCTACTGACATAATTTTACTTTAATGCTGAAACAATTTTGATTTATAAAAGTTTAAACTGTTTCAAGTCTTATCAAACACCGTGCTCATATTTTTTCCTTAACAGCAACAAGATCTGCCAGTTCCACCGTGAGCGGCACAGCGCCAAATTGTATAATAGCTTTTTTACCTCTGATCTGGTTAACCACGCCTACCCGCCGGTTACTCTTCATTTGAACTTTTACCCCCGGTAAAATTTCACCTGTTGTTTCTTCAAATTTTGATTCGAATTTCTTTTGCTGTTTTTCCTGTACTTGTTTGTCATTCTGCTTAAATAATACCGCGTTCATTTGTTTAATAACTTCCTGCTTATTGTCTGATTTTCTCCAATCGATTACCAGCTTTTTTAAAGTCCGGTCAAGGTCTTTCAGGTAAGCAAGTTTCTCTTCACTTATTTTATTCTGGTGTTTTAATAATTCTACTTTTTGTTTGTGAGATTCTGTATTGATGACATGCCGCATTTCTTCTTTTAATTTTTCATTTTCTGCAAGCAGGTTTTTTAGCGTAAGCTTTTCTTTATCTATCTTTTGGAGATCCTGTTCTGTTCTGTTTAATAATTTATCAAGGCTGAAATGGTCCTCATCAACCAATTGCCTTGCTCTTTTAATCAATGCCGGATTAAGCCCGATTCTTTCAGCAATTGAAAATGTATATGAGCTGCCGGGCTTGCCCAAAGTAAGCTGGTATAAAGGCTTTAAATTTACTTCATCAAAAGCCATAGCGCCATTAATAATGCCAGGCACTTTATTCGCCATTACTTTCAGATTGAGATAGTGCGTGGTAACTACACCCAGAGCATGTTTCCGGGCCAGTTCTTCCATAATTACTTCTGCAAAAGCGCCGCCAAGGTTTGGATCACTGCCACTGCCAAGCTCATCAATAAAGAACAGCGTTTTGCCATTGGCATTTTCCAGGAAATGTTTCATGTTCTTCAAATGCGAAGAATAAGTGCTCAACTCAAATTCCAGGCTTTGTGTGTCACCAATATGGATCATCAATTGTTTAAAAATACCCATCTCACTATCGGCATTACATGGCACCAACAAACCACTTTGAACCATTAACTGTAACAGGCCCGCCGTTTTTAAAGTAACTGTTTTGCCACCGGCATTCGGACCGCTTATGACCAAGATACGGTTGGCGTCGTTTAAATAAAGATTAAGCGGAACGGTTGGCTTGCCAGCTTTTTTGTTAAAGAGATATAACAACGGATGGTAGGCCTGGTGCAGGTTTAATAAAGCCTTATCTGTAAGCTTTACAAGATTACCGCCAGTATCAATAGCCAGTTTTGCTTTGGCCTGTATAAAATCAAACTCACCTAAAATGTCATGATACTGTTTAAGCAAAGCTGCATAAACACTAAGTTTGCGGGTTAGGGCAAGCAGAATTTTGTTGATCTCTCTTGCTTCTTCCAACTCCATAGAATATATCTCGTTATTCAATCCTGTGGTTTCTTCCGGCTCTATAAAAGCAGTACGCCTGCTATCACTCTCACCGTGCAGTATGCCTTTAACCATCCTTTTTTGTTCAGCAAAAACAGCAAGTACACGCCGCCCATTCATAAAGCTCTCTTCAATATCTGCCAGGTAGCCATCTTTATTTAGTTTGCTCACAATCCTGTTAAACAAACGCCGCAAATCATTGCGCTTTCTGTAAAGCCCTGCCCTAATTCGTGCAAGGTCTTCTGATGCATTATCTTTTACATTACCGCCCTCATCAATACTATCATTGATAAGAGCAACGATCGCTTTTTCATAATAGGTGTTTCCAATTACTTTAAACAACGTAGGATAGGTTGCACGCCTTTCGAGGTCGAACCACCTGAATATTTTTTGAAGCGTTTCTGCCAGGTGTTTTACCTGCATCAATTGTGTTGCCTGCAACATCGCGCCTTCAATAGCCAGTAATTTTATTTCGTTGGTGAGCCTTAACTGATGATTGTCGGGGAAAGCGTGCTGAGATTGCAATAATAATTTGTATTCATTGGTTTGCTCTAATGCCGGATGAATAAATTCATATTTGGTGTGGATGCGTAAATTTTCGGCGAGGCTTTTAGAAAACTCTGTATTGCAATAAGAAGATAGCAATGATTTTATGCTTTCAAACTCCAGTTGATACAAGGCCGAATCAGGAAAATATTTCATTTAGATCACAAAAATTATTGTTGAGCAGTAAAGATAAAAGGTTATCCGCCTTTGCATTAAAACTGGATTTAAGAATTAGGAGTGTTAAAAAATAAGTTTTAAAATCCCCTTAAAATGATATAGCGGTTATATTTGTAGAGATGACTTTAAATTCTACCAGCCTGATTTTACGGGTGTTATTTTTCTCACTGTTCTCCATGCTTTTTTCGTGTGCAAGAAAAGAGTCATCAGCCATCACAAATTTTATGTCAACTCAATATATGAGCGAGCCAGCTTACGATACAGCCACTTTTGGCACAGGATGTTTCTGGTGCACAGAAGCTTTATTTCAACAATTAGATGGGGTAGTAAAAGTGACCAGCGGGTATAGCGGCGGCGATGTTACAAATCCCACTTATGAGCAGATTTGTACTAAAACGACCGGGCACGCTGAATGCCTTAATATTTTGTATGATAAATCAAAAATTTCTTTTGATGAATTGCTTGAAGTTTTTTGGCAATCGCATGATCCTACAACATTAAATAAGCAAGGCAATGATGTTGGGCCTCAATACAGAAGTGTAATATTTTAC
>JANLXV010000641.1:0-2157 GCA_031365305.1 Chitinophagaceae bacterium | reverse complement strand
ATTGTGAGCGAAAATAAACAGTTGTGCAGCCCGGCATCTGTAGATTCTATGAGCAGCAGTAACAACCAGGAAGATCATGTAAGTATGGGTGCCAATGCTGCTGTAAAATGTTTACGTGTGGTTGAAAATGCTGAAAAGGTTTTAGCGATTGAATTATTGCTGGCAACGCAAGCTTTGGAATATCGCCGGCCATTAAGGTCATCAAATCAAATAGAGAATATTATGACGGCATATCGTGAAAAAATTTCATTTAATAATGCAGACCGCATCCTTACTGATGACATGCATCAATCTGTAGAGTTTTTAAGAACTTATAAAGTATAAGCAGGGAATTTGTAAATGATTTGGGCCTCAATTAAAGATTACCTTTGCCCTATTCATGCAGGCAAAATACATACAGGTAGTAATACTCGCTATAGTGTTTGCTTTGCAATACCTATTTGAACATCTAAGGCCACAGCAAAGCAGCATTAATAATTGGAAAAACGAAAGGTTTAATATTATTATTGGTATAATAAACCTGGTATTAACTTTTGTACCGGCAACCTTGATCGTAAATCTTGCAACGCTGATTCATGATAAACATTTCGGGTTGCTGCAGGCTTTTGATCTGCCGCTATGGTTACAAATACTTCTATCTATAATAATCATAGATTTCTGGATGTATATATGGCACCGGCTAAATCATATTGTGCCATGGCTATGGCGCTTTCATAAATTTCATCATAAGGATACAAAGATGAATAGCACCACGGCTGTTCGCTTTCACATCATTGAATTGTATTTATCTTATCCGGGCAAAGTTTTGGTAAGCCTCGTTGCCGGCATTAGTTATATTCCTCTGCTCGTATTTGAGATCGCTTTTTTTACAGCCGTCATCATTCATCATTCCAATATATTTATCACTGAAAGAACAGACAAGGCTTATCGTTTTCTCTTTTCATCACCACGTATGCACCGCATTCATCATTCTGTTGATCCGGATGAAACCCATTCAAATTACGGCGGCATATTTAGTTTTTGGGACAGGTTATTTAATACCTGGAAGCCACGGGCAAAAGGAATGATAACATTTGGCGTGCCGGGTGTTTAGTTGGTAAACAGTAAAAGGTATTAAAACAAAAAGGCCCTCTTTACGGAGAAGCCTTTTAATAACCAAACCTAAACTCAAGCCATAAAGCGTTGCTGTTAATTTTTATTTTGTTGTTTTTGTTTTTGTTTTACGGCCGCTGTATTTTTTGTGATGCGGCTTGACTGTATTGTGCAACTTTTGAGAAACCGTGGTTGTAGGTTTGGATTTGGTTTCAGTGGTAGCAGTTTCTACTTTTGTTTTTGTGCCTGCGGGGTTTACCGTTGCCTTAGTGGTTTTATGCGCTGCTATTGTTTGTGCAGAGGCGCCAAGGGAAAGCGTCATCATTATAAGTGACCCTAATAATACTTTTTTCATAATTTATTTTTTTAAAAGTTTAGAATACAAAGAGAACATCTTCTAAAGAGGTTTTACTGTCGTTAACATCCGGTTAACCAAATAAAAAACTAACATCATACACTATTAAAAAAGCTGTTCCGGTTAAAGAACAGCTCAGGGCAGCATAGTACTGATTATAAAATTTTTTGTTGCAAAACCTAATTAGCAGCCGGTGCAGGGGTTTTGGCAGTACCTGCATGCTTATGCCTCATGCGGTGTTTTTTATGCCGTAATTTTGCTTCACCTTTTTTTAGGAAGCCGGTTTTAGATGACGCCATTGCAGGCGAAGGTGTATGACTTAAACGCCTTACAGGCATTGCTGCAGAAGCTGTAAAGGCAATACATGCTGCAACAACCAGAATTGAAAATGCTTTTTTCATATTGTTTTATTTTAGAACATCAAAGTGACAAATCATTCAATGGCCTTTTAGCCCGTTAACCGGTTATTAACCAAACCAATTCTTAAAAACATACATTTATTTCAACAATAAAGCGGCGTTAAATACAGGTTAATCTGTTTAATCAATGTATAATGTTCATCAACTTTATGCCTAAGTAAACGTCAACTGTTCTTAGTTCCATCATGCTCATCAGATCAAAAACATTACGGCTCGGAATATTTATGAGCACCTGCATAATTGCAGCAATTATTATATTTCAATTGGTATGGTTAAGAAAAGTATACAACT
>JANLXV010000604.1:0-6230 GCA_031365305.1 Chitinophagaceae bacterium | reverse complement strand
CGAGGATCTCGACATCGCTGGCCGTCTCCTCCACCCAGTCCCGGCCGGCGATCCCGAGGTCGAAGAGGCCTTCGGCGACGTAGCTCGGGATCTCCTGGGGCCGCAGGATGCGCACCTCGTCGATCCTCGGATCGTTGATGGTGGCCTTGTAGTCCACGGTGGACGACCGCTCCACGCGGAGGTCAGCGGCCTCGAAGAGGTCGAGGGTGGGCTTCTCCATGCATCTGCCTTACCACAACCGGGTGGCCATGGCCTACATGCGATGGGTTGTTTACACAATCAACAAATGTTTGCCCCTTGTCATCATATAAGTATTGCAAGGCGCCTTTTACAATTTTAAGTTTCTCTTTATAGCTGGTGCTCAGGTTGCGGCCTATATATTCCTTCCTGTCTTTTAGCAGGGAAGCGTAATCGCTATAAGTAATCACACCTTCAAATCCGCAGGCTCTTCTGAAACTGTCCTGTGCTTTTATGGGATTGATGCGGATGAGTTTGTTCAGTAAATCCCATGCTGGTTTTTCAGAAATAAAATGATGTTCATTATTTGTTTCAATAGATGCATTGAAAGCTGATTGCGTAACGCTGATACAAAGCCTTGCTGCAATCAGGTAATACAACAAATCCACTTCTTGTGCAGTAAGCTGATAGGCAGAATGATACCCTTCAACAACCAAACTGGCAACATGCAATGGGTTATCACAATTCATCATGGCATAAGTGCATGCAACTGCCAGATTATTTATCAGCGCTGTGTACACCATATCACCAAAATCAATCAGCCCGGAAATTTTATCGCCAATAACCAGCAGGTTGGTATCATTGGCATCATGATGCGCATAGGCATGACGCAATGATGAAACATGCGGCAGCACTTCTGTTTCAAACTGCAATAAAAAATACCCGGCAATCCTCCTGCGTTCATGATTTTTGATGCAATGCAGTTTCTTGTTTGCATCCATAGCGTTGCTGATGTTCCATACATAATGACGGTGCATAGCAGGGTGAGAAAAATTTTGCAATGCTTTATCCATCTCTCCCAAAAACATTCCCAGGTCAACATGTAATGCATCTGAGCGATGTTGCAGGTTCATCCAAAATTGCCCATCCAAAAAGTTAAGAAGACGTAAATAATATCTTTTACCCTCTTGATCCAGTACAATTATCTCCCTGTTATCAATTGATTTAATATGATGGTTAAAAAGATGGGAAACTTCTGATGCAGCGAGATGGTTAAGTATTTGTACCTGTGCATCAAAAAAAGAAAAGCCATGTTCATCACTGGCAATTTTAAAAATATACCTACTCCCGTTTTCATCGCTGAGTAAATAATTGAAATCATATTCGCCGGTTAATGGCTTAACAGTTACCTCTTTTCCATAAAACGCTTTAACAAGATCGGTAACACGTTGTAGTGTAAACATTGCTTTACTGTTAGTGTTCATTCTTAATTCTTACTATTTGCCAGTGACATCAGTATGTGAGCAAACGAGCAACTGAAATAAATGGCAGTAATCAGTTTCTTTGGGTCCTTAACCTTATAGTGAAAGTATAGTCATAATTTTTATAGGGCAGCAGGTATTGTTCATGTGTTTTTTCACCCCAACTGTTGTCACCACCCACACCCATTTGTTTGTAATCAATATTCCACCAAATCAAATCATCATTATTCATAGACCCACCATGATTATTTTCCGGTGCATTGCGGTCAAATTCCAGGCGATTCATATTAAAATGCAATACCCCGGCGCTGATATGCGGTTGGCCCATTGCCATTAAACCAATACCGTCTTTATTTTGCAAAGCCATCCATCTAACATCGGTACGATAACCACTTTCCTGTGCACGTGGGTAAGGATGAAATAAAGAATCAGCAGGCATGGCGTACACATCCACATCAGCAGCATAATTCCTGTCGCAGTAATTATCAAAAGGACCCCGGCCCAGCCAAGTTACCTTATCAAACTCTTTATTCAATAATACCCGCATGCCAAACCTCGGCAATTCGGGAAACACCCTCTTGCCTGTTTCCATTTTAGCATTCACCTGTACATCCCCGTTCCCGGAAACAACGTATTCAATTAGATATTTTGCTTCCACAGTTGGCAAACTATGCCGGGTTCTTATTACAAAATGGTCATTTAATTGCCTGTATGTTATCGAATCCAGTGTTGCATTTTCTACAGCATGCTGCCAAACCTGGCAACGGATCTGCTGACTGTTACCAATGTCATTGTCAGTAGGAGTACGCCAAAAATGAGGTTGCAATGCTTCTTTTATTATGGAAATATTATGGATACTGTAAGATTGTAACCAGCCGCTTTGTTTGTTAAATGAAACAGCAAACAAATTATTAAACAACTTTATTTGCTCATCATCCTCTGTTTTTTGTAAGGCGGGATAATTGTTGTTTTGTGTACTTGCTGTTGCGGCAATTACCGGCAAAACGAATTGTTCTTTCGCAATTTGAAAACCGGCAGGCACTAACGCCGTTGACTGTTTTGTTCTTGCTTCAACTGTTAAAAAATATTCTGTGCCCGGTTGTTTTATGAAAGATGGGATATTTAACTGAATTGTTTTTGATTGGTGAGGAGCAGCAGTTACAGCGTTTATTTTTCCACTTACAACAGTTTTTCCATTGGCCTTTATGTACCAGTTAAAATCATACGCCCTTAAATCAATAAAATCAAAACGGTTGGTTATCGTGATACTGTTATTTACAAAATCAGTTAATGCAAACTGTATATTTTGATACACCTTTTTTAATTCAAATGCCTGTGGATGCGGCGTTCTTGCAGATGTAAATAAACCATCGGCACAAAAGCTGGTATCGCTGGTAACGCCTACATTGCCCATATCCCTGCCATAGGCCCAGATATTTCTTCCCTGTTTATCTTTTTTAATAAAGGTCTGATCGCTGAAATCCCAGACAAAGCCCCCCTGCAATTGCTTGTATTTATAAAACAAATCCCAGTCGTCTTTCAAATTACCGCCACTGTTACCCATCATGTGTGCATATTCACACAATATCAATGGCCGTGCTTGCGGTGTGCTTACATATTTCTCCCATACCGGAATAGATTTATACATAGGCACAAATAAATCAGTATAAGGATTATCTCTCGCTTCTTCATATTGCACCGGCCGTGTACTATCTCTTGATTTTAAATAATCATACGTGGCTATAAAATTTTCTCCCCAGCGACTTTCATTGCCTAAAGACCAGCCTATAATACAGGTGAAGTTTTTATCCCGTTCAAACATTCGCCGGGTACGGTCAAGATAAGCGGCTTTCCATTCGGGTTTATCCGATAATGTTTTTAAGGGATTAAAGGCCATGCCATCACATTCAATATTAACTTCGTCAATTATATAGATGCCGTATTTATCGCAGAGTTCATACCACTCTTCCCCATTGGGGTAATGGCTGCAGCGCATGGCATTTATATTATACTGCTTAAACAATTGAATATCCCTTATCATACTTTCCACAGTAATTACTTTGCCGGTGCGCATATCATGTTCATGCCGGTTAACGCCTTTTATTTTTACATCCACTCCATTAACCAGGAACAAGCCTTTCTTTATTTCCAGTGAGCGAAATCCAATTTTATGGGCTATGGCTTCTATAACATTTCCGCTCTTGTTTATATGCCGGATGATTAAGGTGTAAAGGTTGGGTGTTTCTGCATTCCATTTTTTTACTGAGGGGATGATGGCAGAAAAATCGTACAGGCTGTCTTTGCTAATATTTCTTTTACTAAAATAAACGGGCTTCCTATTTCCATCAAGCAATTGCACTGTAACAATATCGCCGTTGGCTGCAGAAAGTTTTTTATTAAAAGATGCCTGCAAATTAAACTTGCCATTTACATAGCGATCATCTAACCCCGCTGTTACCAAAAAATCGAAGATGCAGAACTTTGGCCTTGCCACTACTGTTACACTCCTTTCAATACCGCTTAGCTTCCACATATCCTGTCCTTCTAAATATGTTCCATCGCTAAACCGGAACACTTGTACCGCAACTGTATTATTTCCTTTCTTAACAAAATTGGTGATGTCGAACTCAGCCGGCGATTTACTGTCTTTACTTAGTCCGATATATTCACCATTAATCCATAAATAAAAAAAAGAGTTAACCGCCCCAAAGCGGATGAAAATATTTTTTCCGTTCCATGCATCAGGTACCGTAAAATTTCTTTTATAAGAACCAACAGGGTTATAATCCGTGGGAACAATTGGCGGATTGGGCGGGATTGGATACTCCACATCAGTAAAGATAAATTTATCAAAGCCTTCGGTTTGCCAGTTGGCAGGCACCTTTATGTTTTTCCATTTGCTTACATCAAAATTATTTTTATAAAAATCACCTGGCCTTTCTGCCGGGTTGATTACCAAATTAAATTTCCATTCGCCATCTAATGATTTTATAAAGGGCGATGAAACGTTTTTATTTATGGCGGCCTTACTGTTAGCATACGGTATAAACCAGGCATGGGGTGATATTGTATTTTGAGAGGTTAATTGCGGATTCTCCCAATCATTATTTATTTGCGCTTTAGCGGAAATAAAAATAAGGTTGGCAACAGATAAATAAAATATGGCAAGCAGTCTTCTCATGCTGGAGTAATAAAAATTGAATTTAAGAAAAGAGGCTTTAGAAAAAGACCAAAACTATTGAATGCCTTCTGCTTTAGTTGCATCACCAGAAGAAAAGATCCACATTAGACGGAATCTCAATAGCTATAGAGCTTAGCGCTTATTCGTTAAATGTGATCAGGACAAAATTTTGATAAACTCTGCGATGATAAAAATATTTTTTAAAGATCATCATTCCACTAAAGCCTGGAACTCTGTACTAATATAGCTGATAAAAATGCCTGGCAATTTAGGCGGCATGGATTCACAGTTGATTAACAGTTGAAATATATAATAATGGCCATTGACTGGTTAACTTACTGAACGATTAAATCCATAATTAAATCAAGCTATATGAAAAAAATTTACGTTTTATTATTTCCTGTTTTAGCAGCTTCCTGCGCCACGCATGTTAAGTATTTAGGCGCCTCGTATAAACCAACCACACAGGTAGATGTGTTTGTTGATAAGGCCTCGATAAAAAGAGGGTATGACATTATGGGCAAAGGGTATGAAGCAAGCGCATTTATTGCGCCTAATATTACAGCAGTGCAAAAGAAAGCAGTTAAGGTTGCAAAAAATAAGGGCGCAGATGCTGTTTTTTTTGAAGAGTATTTTGTGGTTGACAAGGGTTTGGCTATTAATACAGTGTCTACGGCAGATAGTGTGGGCAAAGGTATTGTTGCTGTATCCAATACCACGGTAAACCCTACCTCATCAACAGGATATAAAATTTATTTTCTGAAGTATAAATAATTTTAAAATCGGATCACAGGTTTTTTAAGTGTGACTATGTAAAATTATAAAAGGCAACAATATTGTTTTTGGTCATTGCGTTTGCGGTTTGACTTTTTACTTTTGAATTCATTTTACGACATAACATTAATGTTGCTTTACAAAAGAAATTACGAAAGAAAACTAATTAGCTTACGCATTTCGTTTATTGCATTAACCTCAATAAGTGTTTATTTCTACACCAACAAAATTTCAGGTTTAGTTTATTTATCTGCACTTGCGCTTGTGTTATTAAGTTTCTATGTGATCAAAAATTTCTCCGAATATGAAGATTCATTTGAGATTACAAAGTTTTATTTTTTTGGATTGTTCACAAAGAAATGGCGCTTTGATAAAATGGATAACATTAGATTGAAATTGCCAACGCAAAACTTTGGCGATGAATTTGAAGCTCCCAGTTTTGATGATGCAAGTCATACAGGCTTGGGTTGCTTGCCATTTACATTTTTTATGTTCTTCCCACCTCGAATTACGCACATGAAATTTTTAATTCAAAGTTTCGATGACGTTGGTAAAACATTAAAGCAAGTAAGTATATTCTTAGATCGTAATGAATATAATATCATGCAAAATATCATTTCAAGAAATAGAGATTTATCTTAAATATTTTTTTAGCCGGCAACTTGCAAATTCTCTTCGACCCCATTGTTAGCCTTTGCGATTTGTGACGCCATTTTCTTCTTTACCATTTCACTTACGCGGTACAACATAACTGCAGCAAGAATAGTAATGCCAACAATAATATAACCTAAAGTATTATAATGTCGCAGCGGGCTGGAAGGATGACTTTGCACAAC
>JANLXV010000601.1:0-2895 GCA_031365305.1 Chitinophagaceae bacterium | reverse complement strand
AGTATCTTCAACAACTGTAAACTGTAATTGATTTGTATAAAATGCAATTGCCTCATCATAGTCTCTCACAACAAGGGCAATGTGTGCAATTTCTTGTTTCATAAACTTGGTGGAAAGCCTTGTAAATTTTTATCTTTTTATTCTATCTATTCAAATTTCTAATCTCCCAATCAATAACACATTGAAGGCGTTCAAAATAAAATTATTGTGCGATGATTAAAATGACTAAGCAGTTAATTGCCGAGGATCCACTGTGTTAATGAAAATTTATAGGGTATTGCATTTTTTTGAGAGCGCCATGAAGGGATGATTTTAACCTGTCCCTTCCTTACCCTGGCAGTTATTTTATATCCTAATGAGTATAAGGTTAAATTTTTTTGTTCAACGCTATCTTTATAAATATTTTCATTTTCGATGGTTATATTATTTGCCGGATTTTTAAGCCATTGCATATTTACAGCAACCTTCTCAATTGATACATCTACATGATCGTCTAAAAATTCTTTCAAATATTTTATTTCACTTTCAGAAATTATTGCCGGCCTGTTCAGCCAATATACCATATTTAAAACTCCAGGTATTTTCTTTAAATCCTTTAAAGTGTTTTTATATGTTTTTACAAAAATATAACTCTTAAAAAGAGGGTGGGAATGGTAATTTTTATCATGAGGACCGTAAGCATCTTTATACTTTGGCCAATAGTATTCAATATTTTTTTGCGACAGGAGGTTTAAAACTTTTTTTTCCACCTCTGGTTTGGTATAAACAATAAACCAATTCATTTCCATAACAAAGAGTTAAGCCTTAAAGATTACATGGGTCGGACTACGGGTGTTGAACAAGGGCTCCAATAGGAACAGATTTGAAAGGCTTACAGGGGGATTGGATTTATATGCTTAAGACGACGTTAATTAACTTAGGTTTAATTAAATTAATTATATTTTCTCAATATCCTCGTCTTTGTTTAGCTTTTGCCTAATTCAATTAAAAATAATAGTTTTTTTCTACCAACTGCATTTCTTAACGGCGATTATAGCTGTAAGGCGTAGTTATTAAATTTTTGCGCAAATAATTTCCTGTAAAAAATTGGCGGGTTATGTGTAATATCCAATGCTTTTAAATTTTCGCCAAAAACCAATAAGGTTATTGTAGCTGCTGAATTAAAGCGTAATAAAATTTACCTGTGTGTGCAGGATTTTAGTATTTGTGTTCCTTCAGCATTAGTACTTTAAATTATTCAACTAATTTTTAGGGCAAGGGAAGTTAAATCCTATACATTTCCAGGGCTGACTTTGTTTGAATATCTGAAATGAAGTTGTAAAACGCCATAACGGTACATTAACTTTTCCAGCGAGGAAGGCAAAGGGCCAGTTTTTCTATAGAGTGCCCTTTAAAATAATTCTTCATTTAGGACATTTTATAAACGGTATAATTTATCAAACCTAACATACCAGGAAAAATAAAAAGCAATTTTTAAACTTTAGGCACATAAAACTGTAATTCTTCAATACAAAAAATGTTGGTAAGGGGATAAGCAGGTTTCTATTTATATAGAATGCTATTGATAGGAATTATAATATCCTACCCGGCAGGTATTACACAAAAAAGATGGTTTTGGTTAGGAGTTTGCAGAATGTTCCGGTAAATAAATATAACAGATATTGCAGTACGTTAAAGCCAAATTATCTATACTGTTCCTTTAGTAAACCATCAACATGTCAAATTCTTTAGAGACGCCATTGGACTCATTCGATTATTTTAAAGCTTTGTTCTCAAACTCAAAGCAGAACAAGGTTTTGCTAATGAAGACAGATGGAACTATTGTAAAGGTGAATGAAGCTTTCACAAATGCTTTTGGATACACCCAGCATGAAATTGAGGGTAAGCCTTTAAAAATTTTATTTACAGATGAAGACCAGCAACTTGGTTTGCCGGAACGTGAACTTGCCAATGTGATAAGCAAAGGCCAGGCTGGCGACAATAATTATTTGGTAAATAAAAACAACGATGTTACCTGGGTATCCGGGGAATCAATTTTAGTACAAGGCGATAAAGGCGATACTTGTGTGCTAAAGGTGATACAGGATATCAACAGTCAAAAAACATTTGAGCATTGGCTGGAGAATCTTAATGACTTTAACGAACGCATACTTGCCACAATTGACGATGTGGTGATTGTTGTAGATCACGAATTGAACCTGGTTAAATCCAATAAAGCTTTCCTGGATTTATTCGGTGGCAACGAAAATGTTCCATCACCGGGAGTGCATGATTTGCTACAAATTTTTAATATGCATGATATCGGCCGAAAAATCAGGTCAACCATTGAAACCGGCACCGGTTTTATTGAAAAGGAACTTGAAATTGAAACAACTTCAGACAAGCGTATTTTTGATATTACCTGCAGGCCTATCCAACCATTAAATAATACCAACCAGCTTTTAATTGTACTGCATGATAAAACACTTGAGTACCAGTTTGCCAAACAGCGGGACGATATTATAGGCTTTGTAGCGCATGAACTTCGGAACCCGTTGGCCAATGTTGTATTGTGCAATGAATTAATTGATGAAACCTTAAAAGAAAACAACATACCAGTTGCGCAAGGCTTTTTAGAAAGAAGCCAGAACAATGTTTTCCGCCTGAATAAGATGATTGCAGAATTATATGATGCTACCAAAGCAGGGTCCGGTAATCTGCAGTTAGAAAACAGTGTATTTAATTTTGACGAAATGATACATGAGGCGATAGAAACAGTAAGGGTGCTTCACCCCGATTATCAAATTGTAGTGAATGGGCATGCTGATATAAAAGTACATGGCGACAGATACCGCCTTATACAGGTAATAACCAATTACCTGGGCAATGGCATTAAATATTCTGAAGGCAGCACAA
>JANLXV010000596.1:0-6742 GCA_031365305.1 Chitinophagaceae bacterium | reverse complement strand
AACAAAAGCCCGAAAAACATTTGCAGCACCCGCTTGATATGTTTAAGCCCTTTGAAAATTCTATAAACACAAACATAAGTTTTGATGAACGTATGAACCAGTTGAGGAAGTGATGCCCCCTGGCAGTATTGCTAATGAATTACAGGAAAATTAGCCAGCATTTGCGGTTTAATGTTTTATTGTAAATTTATTTTATGAGCAATGCAGCCATTAGAAACGAATTGTACGATTACATCCGGGTTGCGGGTGATAAAAAGCTTAACGCAATTTATAATCTTCTGGAAAATGAAATTGAGCAAACCAATGAATAGTGGAAAGACAAACAATTTACGCAGGAACTTGACAGCCGCTACAAAGCAGTAGAAAACGGATCAGATAAAGGGGTTACTGTTGAACAACTTGAACAATCTATAAGCAAGCTCCGCATAAAAAAGTATGGTAAGTAATCCGGTTTACACAAGCAACTATCTGCAAAAGCACAAAAAGAAATTACACAATCATGGGAATGGTATGAAGAAAGACAGCAAAATTTGAGCGATGGTAATATTCATCAGCAAAATTTATAAAACCGGTACATATATTCGGTTTCATCACACGCTGGTTGGATTAATGCTGTTATTGAGTCAATCACAAACCGCCGTAAAGAAATATTAACAACAGAGTCACCGACGCAAAAGACCGACCGGCTCCTGATGCTTCTCCGCCGCATCCTTTTGCAGCTTTTCATCATACTGTTTTTGCAGATCGTCAAGGGCTGTTAAATAACCTTGTTGGTCTGCAAATGCCAGAGGGTTGTAACTATTGCCGGGTTTATATTTATCGTGGAGGTTAAACTGGCTTGCATGTGCCGCCACCTAAATATCAAAACGGATTGATCGCATGGCCTGTATGGTGCTGGCATAATCCTGCGCAATGGTTGGGTAGGCCTGGATATCTGCAAAGTGCATGTCAGTAATAATGCTGGGCATATTGGCAATAAGCACACGGTATTGCCTTTGCTCATCCTTCACGGTAAACAGGTAACTGCAGGAGCCTTTCGTGTGACCGGGATGATGCATGAGCACAAGTTGCATATCACCGAGTTTAACGGTATCTCCATTATGCAACAACACATCGGCCTTTACAGGTTTAAAGCTCGTGCCGTATTTCCCAAGCTCGTAATCCGTGCTGCCGCCACTGGCTAATACCTCTGCATCTTTTTCATCGGCCATTAGCGTGGCGTGGGTTTGTGCTTTGATGTCGGCCAAAGCACCGGTGTGATCAAAATGCGCTTGCATGAGCAGCAATATTTTTAGGTCGCTATACTTAAAGCCAAGTGTTTCAATATTCTTTTTAATCTGTGCTGCTGAGGATGCCATACCTGTATTGATCAATATATTGCCTTTGGTTGTTACAACAAAATAACAGCCCAAATCGTAAGTGCCTACATAATACAGGTTACCTGCAATGCGAAATGGCGGGAAAGGCTTTATCCATTCATCTTTGGTGGTTGGTTCTTTAACGGTTTGAGCCTCGGTAGAAAAAGAAGGTATAAACAGGACAATAGTAAGTACTATATTTTTTACAACTGATCTGAGCATAAAATGTAGTGATGAGGCATTAAGAAATCATTCTGCCTGTTGGTAAAATTAAGGCAGCTTCGTTCCACCGGTGCCAAAGTTTATTTGATCTTTTGCAAATAAGTGCCACACTCTGGTTGGATTAATGTTGTTGTTGGTGAAATTAATCACAGAACCCTCGACACAAACACCAACAAGGACAGGGAAACCGAAAAATGATCCGCAAGTTTTCTTTAACTGTAACATTGACTTGTTTAAAATAGACCATAGCATCAGCATTCGTATGATCGGCTAAATACAGGGAGGCGTACAAATGGGCTATAAAAACATTTTTAGTTTTATACGGAATTTCAAAAAAGAAGAATTAATCCTTATGCTTACAAACCGGATATAGCATCCATTATCTGCTGATAGCTTTTATCCTGGCGAAAGTAAGGGCAATAGAAATTCATCTTGCATTTTCAGATACCTGGCATAATAACTTTAATAAATTAGAAAAGTTATTTGAATCATCACGTTTTAAAGAAAACAACTGTACTTGCGGTTTTTCATCGGATACGTTTGGAGAAGCCTTTTCAATATTCCTGAGAGCATTAATAAACGTAGTTTTAAGAAAATCTATTTTCGTATGGTCATCAATCAGTACAATTACATTAGAAATATTTATATGATTTACCAGCTGTTGAATTTCATATTGGCAACCTTTATATATTTCTGAAAAACTTCTCAAATCAAGTAAGACAACGTTACTCATATTGACTAATTTCAAAAGAACCTCTTTCCAAATATTATCTCTGCAAAAAAATTCAGTGATCCTGAAAGAACCATCATTATCAGGTTCTACATCAGTATTATTTAGATTTTTCTTCATTGATTCATTGTCATAGCAAAAGTGTTGCTTTAAATCATTTGTAATAAAATCTGTCATTTCATTAAAATCAATAGTTGTAGTTGCAAGATCGGGCCCTGAAATCATTAAAACCGGCCCCGCATATTGCCAATGTACCTGAATTTTTTGAAGCAATTTTCTGCTAGCCTCCTTCAACGCAAAAACTCTTAATAACAGCAATTTTTTGGGGTTCTTATTTTGATGCCTGTTTTTGAAAATGATAAAAAGCAATGTGCTTATGATCTTATAAATTACTAAAGGAAGTAAGCAGTAAATGGCTGTAATTAAAGAAGGATTTCTATAAAGCTCCCACATTGAATAGCCGAAACTAAAAATTAATACCTGTACATCAATTAAAATTTGTTGTTCATTTATATACTTGGCCGTATACAATTTTTTTAAAGTTAAAATCATTAAAGCAGTAACCAATAGTGAAAATATAAGAATGGCTATTATGGCAAGTAAAGAGGTATCGTTAACAACTTTGGCGGCTTGTAATTGCTGATTATATTCAATCAAACCAATTATTGATATGAAGATAAATGAGATAATGAAACAAAACATAAACATTGTCAGGCTTATGGTTCTTATTTTACTAAATCGTAACAATAAAATAAGAAATGAGGGTACTGCATTATATCCTAAAAATGGAAGGAATAGTTGCCAAATCTTAAACTGACCCTGATTAAAATAAATAAACAATGTTGTTATTGCAAATAATAGCAGATAACTGCCATAGGTTATAATTTTTTGCTTACGTCCTCTTGCCCAAATTGAACTTACGGAGAAAACAAACGGCCAACAATAGATAATTAAATAGTCTAGCACTGTGAATACTGTTATTGAAAATGGCATAAATGTTCTGAGAGAAATAAGCGTCCAGGCATATCCAAAACATAAATTTGAAATGGCATAAGTTGCCAGGTTTCTGCTTAGAAATTTATTTAGTTTTTTATACCAAGAGGTTGATAGAACAAACTCAGCATTTTCATTTTTTATTACAAACTTAGGCTCATGAATTGTTGGATGTTCATCAATTTGATCCGTCTCAGCATTACCATTTTGATTTGATGTCTTTGCACTAAAACCCATTCCTTTAATGACAGCTCTTTTATACAAGTGAGTTATAATTAAGGAAAGGCTAAATGCAGCAACTAAGCTAATAGCAATAGAAAGAATAATTATCGCAACTAAATATTGTAGATAAAACATGATACAAAGATTCTATCGTAATACCTGCATTCACGCTGAATGCATTTATGTTCATAAATTATACAGCGTTGGTTTTGTGAGGCAATACACTTTTAGCATAATCTTTTACTGAAGTTAGGTGTATGTTGCAAATTGGCCACTGTCGGTGTTCGCTTTATCCCCATTATGGGCTTTGATGTCGGCCAAAGCACCTGTGTGATCAAAATGCGCTTGCATGAGCAGCAATATTTTTAGGTCGCTATACTTAAAGCCAAGTGTTTCAATATTCTTTTTAATCTGTGCTGCTGAGGATGCCATACCCGTATTGATCAATATATTGCCTTTGGTTGTAGCAACAAGATAACAGGCCAGATCGTAAGTGCCTACATAATACAGGTTACTTGCAATGCGAAATGGCGGGAAAGGCTTTACCCATTCATCTTTTGGAGGTTGGTTCTTTAACGGTTTGAGCCTTGGTAAAATTAACGCAACTTCATTCCACCGATACCAAAGTTTATTTGATCTGTTGAAAATAAGTGCAACACTCTGGTTGGATTAATATTGTTGTTGGTGGAGCGAATTATTGAACTGTACGCACAAAACACCCCAATGGCTAAAAAGCTTCAGGGCCATCATACAATGATTGGGTAAATGCTGCTATTGAATTGAGATTATACCACACGAATGCATAAACATCGGCAGCATCTTTTATTTATTTGTAAATACTTTTAGGTTTAGAGTGAGCCGAAAATGCTAAGAAAATGCATCTCATTTTAAAGGTGGACTTATAATGTTTATTCAAGCCATGCAATTCAAATGTCAGTATCACATTGGATAAATTTGCTAACCCGCCAACTTACGGAAACAAGCTGTATCGAATGGCTCGCAGTTGTATTTGGCGTGGCAGAGGTTTTGTTTGCACGGGCAAATAATGTAGCGCTTTATCCATTAGGTATTGCAGGCACACTATTGTCCGGTTACCTGTTTATCAATTCCGGTTTATATTCAGAGTCATTGTTGAATTTATATTATTTGTTGATGAGCATTTATGGGTGGTGGTACTGGATGAAAAAGAAAGATAAGTCTCCGGTTCACATTGGCTATACCAATAGAAAAGAAAAGCATACTACACTCTTAATTGTTATGGGAAACTTTATTATTTTATATGTGATTCTTAAAAATTTTACATCCTCCACAGTTCCGTTCTGGGACGCCTTTGTAAGTGCGACAGCATGGGCGGGAATGTGGCTTTTGGCAAAACGAAAAATAGAGAATTGGATAATATTAAATATCTCCAATGCCGTTGCCATTCCATTATTATTTTACAAGCATTTGATGTTATGTGCCGCACTTACCATTTTTCTTTTTATTGTGGCAATACAAGGCTATTTGAAATGGAGAAAAATCGCAGAACAAGAAAATATTTGTATTGTCGGTTGATTTTTATCCGGGACAATACAAATATTCATCAGCAAAATTTTATGAAACCGGTATAGATGAATTTGGGTTTATCACACATTGGTTGCGCTAATGTTGTTGTTGGTGAAGCCAATCGCAAACCATCGGTATAAACACCAACAACGGTGGAAATTGTTCTTTCACTTAAGCAGATCGTTTCTTTGAAAGGGCCCGTGCAATGCCATATCCAAATGCATACCCACCAATTGCCCCAATTAATCCGCCAATAATAAGTGAACTACTGTCTGGGCCAACTGTTAAGAAAGCGATGCCTGCTCCGAACAGTATGAAAATAACAATGGCAACAGGAATAATCCGGGAGTATTTTTTTACATCATTTAATTGAGGTGGCGTGTTGGAATGATGTGCACGTTTTCTCTTTTTTGGTTGAGCCATATAAAAGTTTTAATGATCCACGTATCTCAATGTAGATATTTATTTTCTTTCAAACCGGTATTGTTAGGTTTCAATGCTGTTGTTGGAGAAAGCCAAGCACATAACCACTCCATAACCACCAACGACGGCCGAGAGTTTTAAATTTCACTTAACTATTGTAAATTGATTGTGAAACATTCAACCACAAAAATGGATAGTACAAGAGTATATAAAATGTCATTCGCCGTTGTATATCCGCTTTACATTGCAAAGGCAGAAAGAAAGGGTCGTACAAAAGAAGAAGTGGATACCGTTATTTGCTGGCTGACGGGCTATGATCAAAAGACTTTAGAACAACAGATTGAAAAGAAAACGAATTATGAAAACTTCTTTGCAGAGGCACCTCAACTACATCCAAATGCTTCAAAAATTACAGGTATGATATGTGGCTACAGGATAGAAGACATCGAAGACAAACTGATGAAAAAGGTTCGCTACTTAGATAAGTTGGTTGATGAACTGGCAAAAGGAAAAACGATGGAGAAAATTTTAAGGCAATAGGGTTGCAATTCCGCAAACATCATATCAATATCTAAATAGATAATAACCTAAATTGAGTTCATCAATTTTAGCCGATGTTTAAAAAAATTATTCCTTTCATTGTTTCCATTTTTCTTTCACTTCCTGTTTTGGGTCAGCAACCCACCGGGCTTTTCGATCATTTAACATGGCGGATGATAGGGCCTTATCGTGGTGGCAGAACCGTAGGCGCCGTGGGCATTCCGCAACAACCCAATGTATTTTATATCGGCGTAAACAATGGCGGTGTCTGGAAGACGACAGATTATGGCCGTACCTGGTTTCCCATTTTTGACGACCAGTCTACAGGGTCAATCGGCGATGTGAAATTGTCGCCTTCAAATCCAAACATCATTTATGTGGCGAGCGGCGAAGGCATTCAACGGCCTGATCTCTCCGTGGGCAACGGTATGTATAAATCTATGGATGCCGGTAACACCTGGCAGCATCTTGGGCTGGATAGCGCCCAGCAACTTGGCGGCATTAGTGTTGATCCGCAAAATCCCGATCGCCTCTTTGTGGCCGCCCTCGGGCATCCTTATGGACCAAACAGCCAACGCGGTGTTTTTCGTTCTGTAGATGGTGGCGCCTCCTGGCAAAAAGTATTGTACAAAGATGAAAATACAGGTGCCGTACAGGTAACCATTGATCCTGTAAATCCGCAGGTAGTGTATGCTTACATGTGGGCTGC
>JANLXV010000580.1:0-3642 GCA_031365305.1 Chitinophagaceae bacterium | reverse complement strand
TCTGGAGTGATAAACCTACACCCGATCATGACCTGATGTTACCTTTTACAAGAATGCTCGCCGGCCCTTTTGATTATGAGCCAGGCATTTTAGATAATGCGACGAAAGCGCAGTTCCGGGCCATAGATAAAAAGGTGATGAGCCAGGGCACACGTTGCCACCAGGCAGCTATGTTTGTGGTGTATGACAGCCCGATACAGATATTTTCAGGCAACCCTTCACAAGGCATGAAGGAACCGGAATTTATGAAGCTGCTGGGAAGCATCCCGACAACATGGGATGAAACCAAAATATTAAAAGCGAAAGTTGGCGATTATATTATCACTGCAAGACAAAAAGGAAATAATTGGTTTATAGCCGGAATGACTGACTGGACACCAAGAGAGTTCGATGTATCCTTAGACTTTATCTCTACAGGTAATTACAAAGCAGAGCTTTGTGGTGATGGTATCAATGCTGATAATTATCCTTCTGATTACACTATCACAAATTCTACATTAAAAAAAGATGATGTAGTAAAGATTAGTATGGCGCCTGGCGGCGGTTTCATCTTAAAACTTATTAAGCAGGTTAGTGAATAGTTTGCTGTTAAGGTTTAAGCCCTCTCCACCGGAGAGGGTTTGGGTGAGGCCTTTAATAATGCAAAGCTGCTGCGCCAAGGATACCACTGTTTTGAAGATCCGAAATTTCAATTCTTAATTTATCCAGCGATTTTTCAAAACCAAAACTCTCACGAAGACTTTGCCACATATCCTCTGAAAAGTAAGGCCAGGCCTGTTTTACAGAGCCACCAATGACTATTAGTTCAACATCATAAGCATACATGATCATTTGGATGGCTTTGCCAAGATGAGAACCCATTTCGTTGTACATTTTTAATGCCGTGGCATCACCGCCCATAGCTTTTTCAAAAACAATTGGTCCGTCAAGGTGGTAAATGTTATTAAAGAATTGACCGCTGGCATAATGTTCATAAATATGATCAAGATATTTAACCATTCCAAATTCGCCGGCTCCGCCATTACTGCCATTGTATAATTTTCCGTTAATGATTATACCCGAGCCTAAACCGGTACCTACAGTCAGCCCGATCATATTATCAAAGCCAATGCCTTTGCCAAAATAAAATTCTCCTAAAGCAAAACAGTTGGCATCGTTATTAACGGATACGGGCAAACTGTACTTTTCTTCAAGAATATTTTTAAGATCAACTTCTTTCCATGACGGAATATTGATCACATCAAATACTTTACCTGAAGAGGTATCAACTAATCCCGGCACGCCAATGCCTATAGCTGTTACATTGGTATGAAGCAACTGGTCTATCAGCGAAAACAAGTCAGCTAAAACCTCTGCTTCTGTTCCTGCAGAATTAACCCCAACATTAATAATCTTACCTAAAATATTTTGCGATACAACAGCGCCTTTAATAGTGGTGCCGCCCATGTCAATACCAATAATATTTGAAGTAACCTTATGCATTATCGTAGGTTATTAATGTAAATTCAAAATGTAAAAATGAAAAAATTAAAGAAGCTTTCCTGTTTCGTTCCTGAAGTTATAATACATAACTAATGTTTTTACATTTTGCATTTTGCCTTTTTACTTTTGGTATCTCATTCTAAAATTGCACTACCTTCAAAATTCATTTTTTCTTGCTATATAAAAATATGTTATGCCAGGAGATTCTTCCTCTATTAATCTGAATACAAAAGGCGTTGAACAAAATAGTTACGATGCCATAGTTATCGGTTCAGGCATCAGCGGCGGCTGGGCTGTAAAAGAATTATGTGATCATGGTATTAAAACTTTACTGCTTGAGCGTGGCCGAAACGTTGAGCATAATAAAGACTATCCGACCGCAACAAAAAAGCCATGGGAGTTTAAGCATCGGGGACAAATGACCAAAACCTTTTTACAGGAAAATTCCCTTATTTCTAAAGCTTCTGGTTTTGGCGAAGACACAGCGCACTTTTTTATTAAAGATGCTGATCATCCTTACATACAGGAAAAGCCTTTCGACTGGATACGTGGTTACCAGGTTGGTGGTAAATCTCTTACATGGGGGCGGGCCTGCCAGCGGTGGAGCCAATATGATTTTGCAGCACCCGAAAGAGATGGTTATGGCATGGGCTGGCCGATAACGTATAATGATGTTGCTCCATGGTATTCTCATGTTGAAAAATTTATTGGCGTATGTGGCACAAGAGATGGCATTGATGCAATGCCGGACGGCGAATTTTTACCACCCTTCGATTTTAATTGTGTTGAAGATAAAATTCAAAAAAGTATAGCTGCAAATTATAAAGATCGCCATCTTGTACATGCCCGTTGGGCGCATCTTACAGAACCAAAGCAAATACATCTTGACCAGGGCAGGACCAAATGCCAGGCCAGGAATTTATGCATGCGTGGCTGCCCGTTTGGTGGTTATTTCAGTTCAGTGTCTTCTACAATACCCTGGGCAAAAAAAACAGGCCATCTTACTATACGTCCTTTTTCTGTTGTGCATTCTATTATTTATGATGAACAAAAACAAAAGGCTGTTGGCGTTAGAGTGATTGATACTAATACAAAAAATACAACCGATTATTTTTCTAACATCATCTTTGTAAATGCCTCTGCTTTAAACACCAATCTTATTCTCTTAAATTCAAAATCAAACAGGTTTCCAAACGGGTTTGGTAACGATAGTGGACTTTTGGGGAAATATGTAGCGCATCATAATTACCGGGCATCAGTAAATGGAATTATGGATGGGCTGGAAGATAAATATTACTATGGCCGCAATCCTACTGAACCAATCATCGCCAATTATAGAAATTTATATAAACATGAAATGGACTATGTAGGTGGCTTTACAACATTTATGGGCGCTTACCGCGGTGGTATTAATGAAGACAGCTTACCAGATGCTATAGGTGCAAATTATAAAGATGCCATGAGTGAGCCCGGCGGCTGGCATAGCTATATGTACTTACAGGGTGAAACTGTTCCGCAGGAAAAAAATCATGTACGGTTGAGTGCTGATAAGCTGGATCAATGGGGTATTCCGCAGTTGGTAATGTCTGTAGGTTATGACGATAACGCAGATAAAATGATCAAAGATTTTTTAACCCAAAGCGCTGAGATGTTAGAAAAGGCCGGTTGTAAAAATGTTAAGCAAACCGATAATCACCAGGCTCCGGGATTAGACATACATGAAATGGGTGGCTGCCGGATGGGTAAGGATAGCAAAACATCATTACTTAATGCGCATAACCAGATGCATCACTGCAAAAATGTATTTGTAACTGATGGCGCCTGCATGACGAGTACTGGTAATCAAAGCCCGTCAATACTCTACATGGCATTAACAGCAAGAGCTACAAATTTTGCTGTAGATGAATTGAAAAAAGGGAATTTATAAAATAAGCTACTTAAAGATTTTTAACTCCGTAGAACATCGAAATAACCGGCATAGCTAATCTGATTTAAACATACGTAATTCCTAAAACAGAATTGTTATTTATAAAATTAGGTTATCTCTTTTGTTATGCCAACCGTTCATCCTTCATTTCAATAACCGTAATTTTGCCTTTCAATTATTTTGAGAATAATGCAAACCCTGGCCGAGCAGCAAACCGCTATTAAAAGACTGGC
>JANLXV010000683.1:0-5559 GCA_031365305.1 Chitinophagaceae bacterium | reverse complement strand
TATGCAATGCACTTCGCCGTTATAAACCGGCTCTGATAATGCTTCAGCAACCCGTACCATAAGTAATAAATTACCATTTGGCAAACGGCATAAGCCGGGGTTGAAAGCGCCTAAAACGTATGTATCCTGCGTTATGCCATTCCGCAAAGGAGAGTAGGCCAGGTCAACATCTGCTGGTGAAAAGGTCAGGTGGTCAGAACTAATATGTTGTGCTGATGTCATGGCTTTTTATAAGTTTTTAAAGCTGCTTTTATTTCAGGAGACGCTTCCACAATTTGCATGGCAAGCAAAGCTTCGATGGTTGACTCCGCACCTGAATTGATATTGACAGCACCCGGTCCATTAATGCCATCGAAACAGCGGCCCGTGGTTAAAGAATACATCCGGGCACCTGCAGCATTGTTTCCAAAAAACCAGGCTGCAAAATGGCCGGCTATGTCTGCGTACTTCTGTTCTCCGGTAATTTTAAAAGCCTCTGCTGCCGCAGATATTACAGGCCGTATACCATAAGCAATCTGCTCAAAACTTTTCTCACTCACAAGCTTTATCTGTGAGCCATCATTCATTACTATAAAAGATGACTTCAGGCCACTTTGTAAAAGCCAGGGATAAAAATTATCTACCTCAATCATGGCTTTAGAAATGTATTGCTGATCATTTAAAAATTCGCCGGCCTTCATTAAGGCATAAGCCTGGTCGGCGGCATAAGCATGCCAGGTGTTTTCCCAACTTAAGAAGGCGCCGTAAGGAAAATGTGTAGCGTCTCCTTGCTGCATTATTACAATGCCATCAGCCAGTTTTTTTATATATGCAGTTAAAACCGCGTCGTTATTGGCTTTGCAATAAGGTATCAGCGCAAGAATAAGAATTGCAGCCTGGTCTGTTCCGCTGCCTGCAGGTAGCCATTGTGGTACGGGAATGCCATTTACAACTTTTGTTGTTTGCGGGATATTTATGAGATCATCTTTTATTCTTATAATTAATTTCTCCACAGCGGCATCTATCCGGCTTGCCAAGGCAGCATTTTTTGCTTTTACCAAAGGCGCAGATTCAATAAGCGCATGCAAGGCCCGCCACGACCACCATTCAGGCCCGTTAATACTTGTTTGACCACCGGTGTTGATCTGGCTTCCGGTTAAAAGAAAATTATAGAAATAGCCATTGGCAGATTGCATTTCCAATATAAAAGTGATAAGGTTAAATGCTTTATTCTGAAGCGACGTATCTGTTGAAAACTTAGGGCTTCGCAGGTAAACCAAGGCTGCCCTTGCAACATCGTCTACGCAGGTATAACCTTCATCTGCATCTTTTACCACATGATAGTCCGGCGCTTCTGCATAAATGTACACGCCTGCTGCATTAGCACCAGTGGAAAAAGTTACCGGTGTGTACAGGTAATCAAGATGATTCATATTTACCAGGGATGTGTCTGCCACGGGAGGTGGAGGATCAACAGTTTTAGCCTGATGTTTGTTACAGGTTACAGCCATACAACCGAAAGCACATATACAAAGGATAGCCTGAAAGTGTTTTTTCATGATTAATTATTTGAGGTGAGTTCATTAAGTAATTCGTGCAGGTTTACTGTTGCAAAGCCTGTTGCTGAATCTGATACAGCATAAGGAATAACCAGCATGTCATCATGTTGTAAAAAGCCGCAGGTGTAAACAACATTAGGCACATAGCCTTCACGTTCCGTTTCATCTGCGGTAATTAAGGGCTTATTTAACCTGCCGATTATTTTTGATGGGTTGTGAGTATCCAGGAGAATGGCACTGATCACGTATGTCCGCATTATACCAACACCATGCGTTAACAACAGCCAGCCTGCTTTAGTTTTTATAGGTGAACCACAATTGCCCAATTGAACTATCTCCCAGGCATATAAAGGTTCCATTAATAATTCATAGACATCCCAGGTGTAGAGATTATCTGAATACATGAGGCTGATCACTTCTCCGCCCTGGCGGGAAACCATTACATATTTTCCATTAACTTTTTCCGGAAAGAGCGCCATGCCTTTATCGGATACGGCAGGCCCATATAATGTTCTTATTTTAAATACATTGAAATCACTTGTCTCAATTAATTGCTTTTTTATTTCCCTTCCATTGTAAGCCGTGTAAGTACCGTAATAACAAATGTTTTCGCCATCCCGGAATTTTACGAAGCGCACATCTTCCATACCCATGCTTTCGGCATTGGCATTAGGAAAGATGACCTTCTCATTTAGCGGTATGTGCGGAGACAGCTCCAGTTGATAATTTGAATCCAATACCTGTTTAAACTGACGCCTGAATTCACTTAAAGATTCATCGTTGTAATAGGCATTATTATCTAAAATATCAATGGCTTCATTAGCCGTAAATGTTTCCGGGAAAACATCATAATCTTCAGGCTTATAAAAAGTTAAATGATGCAGGCGCTCCTCTACAAAAGTTTTACTATACTTTGCCTTGTTGTCCTTTTTTATACATGTTGAATATGGAGAAGGCTCGTCTAATCCGATTTTAAGTGTCGCATCTATTGTGCCTGTACGAAAAATTATTGAGGAAATATGTCCTTCGCCGGTTGCACGCAAGCTCATTATAAACCGTTGCTGCCCTTTCTGCAAATTGCTTTGATCCGGATGAGGCACTATGGATGGATTAAATAATGCCGCTGCCTGTATAGAATACTCTTTGGTTACCAAACAACCGAGGAGTAATTTTTTATTTTCAGAAAAATGTAAAAGCTCATCAGCATACTGCTCGTTAATATTATTAAAATGATGCAATAAAATCTGTTCGAGATCACGATGACGACCTGAGAATTTTTTAAGTAGCTCAGCCTTTAAAACATTTGCTTCTTCCTCCGATAAATGCCACAACCGTTGAATGATATTCACAATACGATTACCACCGGGCAGATGCAAATAATTTGCAATCACCGCCCGTGGAGAAGCGTAAAGCTTTAAAGGATTTTTTGTAACTATCATTTACAATTCAACATTTAAAATTTTACTTAGATCATCACTCAATCCTTCAGCCCCGTTGAGGCCATACTCTGTATAAAGTGCTTTTGAAAAAATAAAAAGGCAATCATCACAGGCAAAGCCAGCATTACGGCAGCAGCTATTTTTACGCCAAGCTGGCTATCAGCCCGCCCGCCAACAGCAAACAATGTTACCAGTTGCGGCATGGTCATTAGCTGCTCATTTCTTATTACGATCAAAGGCCAAAGCACTTCATTCCACGAACCAATGAATGATAATATTGCCACCGTTACTAATGTCGGTTTTATATTGGGCCATAATATCCTGAAAATAATTCCCATTTCTGTGCACCCATCCAGGCGTGCGGCATCTATTAACGCCTGCGGTAAACCCTGGAAAGCCTGCCTGAACATAAGGATAGCAAAGGCACTCACAGCAAATGGAATGATCAAAGCAAAAAGTGTATCTACCAGGCGCAAATTAACCATGGTAATATAGTTTGGTATTAATGTTACCTGGAAGGGCAGCGACATGGTAAACACGATCACATAAAAAATAAGCTGCCTGCCTTTAAATTGCATTTTAGCCAGGGCATATCCCACCGTTGAGCCGGTGATCATTACAAGTGATGTTGTAAAAAAAGCCACGAGTAAACTGTTGATTAATGACCGGGTGATGGGAATTTTTTCAACCATGCTTTTAAAATTTCCAAAGCCTGGATGCTTAGGCCACAGCGTCATATCGCCTATCTCATACATTGGCGCTAAAGAAGCCCCAATCATCCATATAAACGGATAGATGAACGTTAATGCCGCTGCTGTAAGCAACACATACATCACTATTTTCTTTATGGATAATTTACTCGTCATTTATTCTTTATCAGGTCATTGGTCATTAAGTCAACAGTTGTAGCATTAAACTATAATTACTTATTGTACACTTGTTGTTCATTATATTATTGCCGCTGTTTATTGACCTACGGACTCAATGACCCAATGACTAATGACCTGCCTTTCTTTACACTTCCTTCTCAATAAACTTTTTCTGCAACACTACAACCGTCATTATCATCAATGCATAAAAAAAACCAAGTGTTGCGGAGTAGCCCATATTATAATATTGAAATGCCTGTTTATAAATATATAGTACCGCCGAAAGTGTTGTATTTAAAGGTCCGCCGCCTGTCATAATATACGGTTCAATAAACAATGCAAAGCCACCGATAGTGGATAGGATCACCACCATAAAAACCGTAGGATTTATCATGGGCAAAGTGATGTGATAGAACTGTTGCCATGGTGTTGCGCCTTCCATTTTTGCCGCTTCGTAATATTGTGGAGGAACCGTTTGCAGGCCCACAAGAAACAGGATAACGTACAGCCCAACATTCTTCCAGGTGGCCATAACTGCAATGGAATAAATTGCTATATCAGGATCAATAAGCCAGCCCGTTTTTTTAAAACCCATCCCCATTAAAATCCTGTTGACAATGCCAAAATCGAAACCTAACAATTGCTGCCATAAAATAGTAACTACTACACCAGATACTATTACAGGCATAAAGAAGGATGCTCTGAAAAAAGCTATAGCCCTGATTTTTTGATTAAGCAAATAAGCCAGGAAAAGAGAGACGACCAATTGCAGCGGGATATGCAACAACAAAAATTTAAGCGTATTGCCAAAGGCTTTCCAAAAGAGGCGATCATGAAACAAGCGGGAATAATTTGCGGTGCCTATGAACTGCATAGGTGCTATGATATTCCATTTATGAAAAGTTAGAAAGAAACAAAACAATACAGGAAACAAAACAAATACGGCGACAAAAATGAGATAAGGCGACACCAGCAAATAAGGCAGGAGCGTTTTCCTCACCCATGCCCTCTCCCCTGCCCTCTCCACAAGTGGAGAGGGAGAAGAAAAAGCCGCAGATGTTTTTTTAATTTCCATGTGTGTTACTCAATTCGTGTTATTACTTCGTGTAATTCGTGTATTTGTTGGTGTAATGCGTGTTACAATTTAATACCCCAATAATCATTTGCTTTTTTAGCCTAATTCGTGTTTCTAATTCGTGTTACAAATTTCATATGTCAACAATCATTTGTTTTTACCCAGCAATACATTTACGGCTGCCTCCGCATCTTCAATGGCTTTCTCAGGCGTTTTTTTGCCATATACCACACAAGCCTCATATTCCTGTGAAATAATATCAAGCACTTCTACAATCACCTCAGAATTATCATCTCCTTTTACATAGGGCAATTGCTTTACAAAGGGAAGAAGCTGCGGGTTGCTCTGTAAAAAATTTTGATAAAACGCATCGGTAAATAAATTTTTTCTTCTTGGGAACTGCCCTGTTATTTTAAGCAAATCCAGGTCGCCTTCCTTGTTAATGATGGTCTTTATAAACTCCCAGGCTTTTTGCGGCTGGGTGCAGGTGTTGAACATCACAATATTTTTTGGATCGGCATAGGTGTATACCGGGCCTGTATGGTCATCCGGCACTATTTCAGGATAATAATCATATTTAAAACCAAGCGTTGGAATACCATTGAGGTAAGAAATTTCCCAGGGGCCGGTCCATTTTG
>JANLXV010000517.1:0-7933 GCA_031365305.1 Chitinophagaceae bacterium | reverse complement strand
TAAAAAAACTCGACATCTATGCTAATAACCAGTTCAGCGGCGTGTTACAGCATGGTATAAGTTGCGCAGGTATTGCCAGCGAAGAACTTGATGACTTTGTAGCTTTTGATGATGCCGTAAGTAAACAGTCAAAATATATTTGCGTTTTTGATCCGTTGGATGGCAGTGGTAATATTGATGTGAATATTTCCATTGGTACTATATTTTCAGTTTATAAAAGACTTACACCCAGCGAGTCATCTGCCGAACTGAAAGATTTTTTGCAGCCGGGTATTCAGCAAATTGCAGCCGGCTATATTGTGTATGGTTCTTCAACCATGTTGGTGTATGGTACAAGACGAGGCGTAAACGGCTTCACACTCGACCCGTCTATTGGTGAATTTTGCCTAAGCCACCCAAATATTAAATGTCCTGAGTTTGGTAAAATCTATTCTGTAAACCACGGCAACTTTTTTCAATATGATAAAAATGTTCAGGCTTATATCACGCAATGTCAAATGAGAAATGCGGCTAATGGCGGCCCGTATACGCAGCGTTATACTGGCAGCATGGTTGCTGATCTGCATCGGAATTTGATTAAGGGTGGCATATTTCTTTATCCCGCTACCAATGACAAACCCAAAGGCAAACTAAGATTATTGTACGAATGCAATCCCTTTGCTTTTATAACCGAAGTAGCCGGAGGCAAAGCAACCAATGGTAAAGAAAGGATTTTAGACATTCAGCCAACAGAGCTTCATCAGCGTTCGCCACTTTATATTGGCAGTAGTGGCATGATGAAAGAATTAGAAGACTGTGAGGGGTAAATGATAGCCTTTAGCAGTAAGTGTTTGTTATTGATCATTGGGGTCATTGGTCAATAGTCAATGGTTGACGCTATTTGCTCATTACCCAAATGTTGCTTGTTCATTATTCATTAATCATTGTTCATTATTTTTTGGCTTTTAAAAAGCTTGCGGTTAAGGCGCCAAGGCCAGCTATAAGGCCACCGATAAATGCAGTAAAGAGCATTAATAAAAAAGGGCTGTTCACTTTTAAGATGAGCAACGATACACGTTGCGCAAGGATATGATCGTTGTTGCTGCTGATCCACCAACTCAATAAAAACCACAACACAAACAACGCCGTGAAGCCGGCAAAAAAACTTTGAAGCGGTTTTAATGGAATTGCCAGTATAGTTATGAAGCCTGCCAAAGCAATACTCCACCAGGGAAACAAAAGGCAGGTTGCAAAACCTAATATCATTACCAATATTACAGCCGTAAGAAATCTCATCTATCTGCTTTGAAAATTTAATTTATGAACCACTAAAAGTCATTGTCCATCTTACTTTTTTATCGCCGGTTTCAGCAGGTGTCATTAACCATAAAGAATAGTATTTACCATTAGCCCAGCGATCAATAAAATTATCATAGAACCTGCTGCCCGGATTACCATTTTGCCCGCCAGGATATACACCGTAAGCTTCTATTTTTTGCGTAAGGCTTACGATCATTCGCCAGCTTGGCCCATGATCTTCTTTCAATGCATTAATGCTTAGTGGCCCTCCTCCTGAAACAATTGCCGGGTGATTTAAAGCCGGTAATTTGGTAAGATGATCAATATGCGTTGCCCTGTAATCTGACCATTTAAGTTTTCCGCCAGCTTCAATTTTTGTTAATAAACCTGAAGCGGTATTGAAAGACGAAACCAAAACATCAGTTAAAGTTTCAACCGGTGGCGTATTTACATTGTCAATAAATTTAAGCGATGAATCCTTCAATAGATCTTCCAGCAAAGTGGTTTTGGAAGGCATCGAGGTTACACCTTTTATTTTGCTGAACTCATCATTCCAAACTTCCTTTTCAAAATTATCCCAGAATATACCAAAGACTGTTGCACCTGTTGAATTAATATCATCTTTAAAATTCCATTGCTTTAAGATGTTTAAATATTTTGACGCATTGCCGGAGAGTTTACTTTCATTAATATATTTTAAAACAAGCGGCATAGCCATTTGTGCGAATGCATCTTCTGTATTGGTCTGCAATGCCATCATATCTTTTATAGTGATGTTGGTCATGGCCGTTAATTTTTTATTGATGGTGTACCCACGGGCCATCGGGTAATCACTGCCTAAATAATATGGGTAAGATGTGTCAGCCGGAGCCTGGTTAGCGCTGCTGATAAACCCTCTTTCAGGATTATATTGAAAGGGAGTTTCATCCTGCGGAATATTTCCCTGCCACATATAACTGCTGTCAATGCCGGGCATAATAAAATCACCTTGTCTTCTCCACTTTGCCGGAAAGCGGCCCTGTGTCTGTATTGCAACATCGCCATCCTTTGCGGCAAAAGCACAATTCTGCCCTGGCGTTAACAAGTAATTTATAGCAACTTTATAGTCACTGTAATTTTTTGCACGATCAAGTAAGGAAAAACATTTAAGGTCATTGCTGGCATCGTGAGCAGACCATCTTACAGCATAATTTTTATGGGTTATTGCTGAATCTTTATAAAATGATTGGTCATACATTACCGGCCCAAAAACAGTATAGGCCACGGTATCAAGATAAGGAGCATCATTTTTTACGTGGATATTTTCTATCCTGAATGTGGTAGGTTGCCATTGCCCGTTGAACCAATATTCTTTACGTGAGTCATCTTTAAATGTTATGTCATAATAATCTCTAACATCTCTGCCGCCGTTTGTAAACCCAAAAGCACAATGTTCATTAAAGCCAATAATCACTGCCGGCGAACCGGGAAATGTTGCACCATAAGCACTGAAATCAGGTGTTACAATTTGCATCTCGTACCAGATAGAAGGCAGGTTTAAACCAAGATGCGGATCGTTACAAAGTATGGGTGCACCTGACAACGTTTTTGACCCGCTAACCGCCCAGTTGTTACTGCCGTTTTCTTTATCAGGTTTACTTCGTGCAATGTTTATTATGCTGCTGTCTTTAAAATATAATGAGTCGGCAGTTGTGGGTTTAACAACATTAATTTTTGGCGCATTGTATACGGTTCCTCTTGGAATAATAGGATCTGTGGAATCGCTTTTCAAGGGATATAGAAGATCAAAATCTTTTGAGCTGAATTGATTTTTAGCATTGGTCATCTCAAAATCTTCTTCGTGGCCTGCGAGATCATAAGACATGTATTTTAAAAACAAGGCTGTTTTAAAATTGCTCCATTTTTCCGGCTTGTAACCAATAAGCTTGTATTCAAAAGGTAATTCGCTTTCACTCAAACCTGAAATGTAAGCGTTAACACCTGCAGTGTAATTATCGCATTGGCTTTTTGTTGCAGAATCATTTTCCATTTCCTTCAAAGAATTTTCAGCGGCGTAAACCATGCCCAGTCGCCTGAATTCCCGATCATGGTTTATTGCCTTTTTACCAATGATCTCGCTTGCCCTGCCCGCAGCAGCAAAGGTTTGCAACTCCATTTGCCATAAACGAAATTTGGCATGCAGATACCCCTGCACGAACCAGGCATCACTTTCCTGTTCTGCAAATACATGCGGCACAAGCCTGTCATCGAAGTAGACGTTTACTTTTCCCTTTAGGCCGGTAAAATGTAACGATTCGGAAAAATTTTTATTTACCGGTTCGGCATTTTGCCAAAGACCATGTTGCGGAGATAGTAACTTACCAAGCGGAGCCGGTAACACCAATGTAGAATTTAAAATAACAATAAGCACTCCAGTGACAATTGCCGAGATACTAAAAGCTAAAATTTTCATCAGACTAATAAAGTAGAAAAGTACATAAACAAAAACACTTTTAAACTAATGCCTTGCATAAAGCTTCCATTTCCTGTGTTGTATTAAAACTATGAAGCACAATGCGCAGGCGTTCGCTCAGCTTTGGTACAGATGGGTAAAGTATGGGCCTCACGTCTAAATTATTATTTTGTAATTGTAGCGCAAGCGCTTTTACATTTTCGTTGCCGGGTACAATAATACCCTGGATGGCCGTATCACTTTCCAATACTTTAAGTTGGTTACTAAGATCAGCTTTATGTACGGCAGACTTAAAATGTTGAATTAAATTTTTCAAATGCGTCCTTTCATTATCAAGTGTTGGAAAAATTTTGTACGATAACATTATTGCTTCGACAGAAGCCGGCGGTAAAGATGTGGAGTAAATAAATGCTCTGGAAAAATTTATAAGATATTGCTTTAAATCTTCACTGCCCAAAACAATAGCGCCATGTGCTCCGCAGGCTTTACCGAAAGTATGCAGCCTGGCAAAACAGGCATTCTCCAGTGTGAGTTGCTGTACAAGACCAAAGCCGTGAGTGCCGATAACGCCGGTGGCATGCGCTTCATCTACAATTAAGTGTGCTTCAAACTCGTTACAAATTTTACTAATTAATTGCAGCGGCGCAATATCACCATCCATTGAAAACACGGACTCTGTCACTACGAAAATTTCTTTTGCAGAAGATCGCAGTTGTTGCAGTTTTGTTTCAAGATCGTCTGCATCATTATGTTTAAAACGATGAGAAGCCGCAAAACTCAAACGCATACCGTCTCTTGCTGAAGCGTGCATTAATTCATCGTAGAGAATAGTATCCTCTTTCTGCGGTACACAACTTAACAAACCTATATTGGCATCATAACCCGAATTGAATATTAATCCTGCTGCTGCATTATGGCAATGGGCAATAAAATTTTCCGCTTCTTCAATCAACCCATAATTACCTGATAATAACCTTGAGCCTGTACTGCCGTGTGCTGCTGTTGACTGATTAATTTTTAGCAGGTTCTTTTTTACGATACCCAAATAATCATTACTGCAAAAGTCTACTGATTGTGAAGGAGTCTTCAACATGCGAAACGCATTCAGGCTTCTTCGTTCCTCTAATTTTTTTTGTAGAAAGCTTTTACTCACTTGTATATATTCTTTTAAAACCGTTGGGCTTACAAATAAATAGAATTTATTTTTGAAGGATGGAAACTTTATCGCCTGATACAAAAAACATTTTAGGTCTTCAGTTGGTTAGTGATCCAAGATGGGTAGACCTGGCCGCCATTTCTCTCGAAGACATCCTCACTGATCATGCCTATTGCGAACAGAAAGCGGCCAATAGCTGCATTTCACTTATTCAAAAACATAATGATAAAGATGAGTTGGTAAATGAATTGGCACCTATTGTTTCAGAAGAATGGGGACACTTCAGGCTGGTGCTTGCAGAGCTGAGGAAACGAGGCTTTAAACTTGGGAAACAACGGAAAGATGAGTATGTAAATCTCTTGCTGGCGTTTCAAAAAAAAGGCGGCAGCCCTGATGAACGTTTGCTTGACCAGCTTTTGCTAATGGCCCTGATAGAAGCCCGTAGTTGCGAACGATTCAAAAGATTAAGTGAAGGCTTAGAGGATGATTACCTGAGAAATTTTTACCGGAAGTTCATGGAGAGCGAAGCCGGACATTACACTTTGTTTATAAATCTATCCGAACATTATTTAGATAAAAAAACTGTAAGAAAAAGATGGCAGGAGTGGCTCGCCTATGAAAAAGATACCATGCTAAACCTCGACATAAGAGGCGATAGGATACATTAAACCTCATACCCTTCTCCAAATGGAGAAGGGGCTTTGAAATTTTCTTTAATTACCTGCTTCTTTTTTAGCGTCTTCCTGCATTTTTTTATTGGCAGTAATTACAAACTCAACTCTCCTGTTCATGGCCATACTATCAGAGGTGGCTTCACTATATTTCGGTGCTGATTCGCCATAGCCCTTTGTGGTCACCCTTGCTGCACTAATACCTTTTTGTTTTAAATAATCTGCAACAGTATTGGCCCGTCTTTCAGATAATCCCATGTTATATTCATCTGTGCCACGGGTGTCAGTGTGCCCTTGTATCTCAATATCTGTATCGGGATATTTTTGAAGGACAGTTACCAGTTTGTCAAGGTTTGTTCTTGAGGCATCTCCTAAAGTTGATTGTGCAAAATCAAACAAAATCTTTTCATTAAATTCAACTACAATACCCTCTCCCACTCTTTCTACTTTAGCACCCGGTAAATCATTTTCAATCTCTTTAGCCTGCTTATCCATCTTGTTGCCGATCACTGCGCCGGCGGTACCGCCAACTGCTGCACCTATTATAGTCCCTAACGTTTTATTACCTGTAGCTTTACCAATTACGCTTCCTAATATTGCGCCACCGGCCCCGCCTATAACTGCGCCTTTCTGGGCTTTTGTTGCATTACACGCATAAAGCACAACCACAGCACAGCATATTAAAAGTAAATTTTGAAATAGTTTCATGATAAATATTTTTTGCTTTTTTAAGAGTCAAACATTAAGCCAAGAAGTTCTTAAATATGAGCTGTGGAAAGATTAAATCTGCTATTGCATGGAAAAATAATCTATCTCCTCCTCAAGATTTAGATAAGGATGAGAGGCCTGTAATTGCCTGGCTTTTTGCAGATGCGTGTATTTAAAAATAATATGCGCATCAGTACCGGCATGAAAAGGCCGGTGATTTTTTGCCGCAATAATTTTTTCAATCTCCTTAACAATAGTTTGCTCTTTTTTAGAAATATAAGTTTCAGAAAATTTTTGAAACACATAATCAACAGCCATCGCAGAAGGATGAACCATGTCTGTTTCAAAAAAGCGGTAGTCCCTCAAAACATCTATCACCACTTCATAAGACGGAAAATAACAGACGTGTTTAAATTTTTTGCAAAGCAAATGGACAGACTGGAGTAACATCGCCTTACTCAAATTATTTTCTACCACGCCATCCCTGATGTGCCGCACCGGGCTAACGGTTAAAACAATTTGTATTGAAGGGTTGTAAGAATATATTTGTTGTATTGCATCGGATAACGCAACTTCTGCCTGTTCTGCTGTTATCAGTTCCTTTATAAAATGATCGGAAGGAGCCTTGTGACAGTTGGCTACATCTGTTTGTTCAGCAGCGAGTTTATAGTGATAGGCAGACCCAAGTGTAATGATCAGCCAATTGGCTTGTTTTAAGAATTGACAGGCATTAGTTTGCGACTGGTTAATATTATCCAGAACTTCATCTCTGTTGATGCCCGAAAACACTGAATGATGTTGCCAGCTATGCCACAATTCATGCAGGTAAAACAATTCTTCCGCCTGGTATTGTTTGTTATTAATATAAGATAGTATACTGCTGCTGATGCTTATCGGATCATATAAAATACCATTAGGGTTTTGTAAAACAGTGAACTTTAAATCTTTTAGCCTGCTGCCAATCTGTTCACTAAAACACGACCCTATCAAGGTTATCCGTTGTGAATAATTAAGCTTTTTTTCTGGAGGATTAATTTTAAGATCAAGCATCAATCTCATGATCTACAATATATTAATTAAAGATTTCATCAGCTATTATAAGAGATTTTCGTAAGGCATCAAAGTTATAGTTATTAAAAACTGCAAGCTTCTTAAAATGATCTATCATAAACATAGAATCTATATTACCTACTAAAGGATTATTAGCCATAGGACAGCCACCAATACCTTTTAGCGCACCATCGAACCTCCGGCAACCTGCCTTATAGGCCACATCAATTTTTTGTTGCTGGTTATGCGAAGCAGAATGCAGGTGGACGCCGGTTTCTATCCCATGATCATTTTTATAAACCTCTTGTAAAAGATTTTGGATATCGCCGGGTTGAGCAAGCCCAACTGTGTCAGCTATTGAGATTATCCTTATGTCAATACTTTTCATTTCGTGCATCCACTCTATAACAGTTGCGGCGTTATATGGATCATTGTAGGGATTTCCAAAGGCCATGGAGAGGTATACAACAAGCGTCTTGTTAGTCTTAACACATAACTCCTGTATATCTTTTACTATATTAAATGCATCAGCCATGGTGCTGTTAGTATTGAGCTTTTGAAAGGTTGGTGAAATAGAAAACGGGTAGCCGAGATATGTGATTTTTTCATAAGCACAAG
>JANLXV010000490.1:0-2260 GCA_031365305.1 Chitinophagaceae bacterium | reverse complement strand
GTAAACATTGCCTGGCTGCTGCATTATTCGCCGTGGATTTTACCCATACCCGGAACATCATCTCTTAAACATTTTAATGAAAACATTGCGGCTGCTGATATTACACTTACCGAAGAAGACATGGCTTACCTGAAATAGATGTAATTGTCTGTAGATAATATAACACTTGCATGACAAGTTTCAATTGAAGAAAAATGCTGCCTCTCTCGTATCTGAAGGCTGTCATACTGAGCCTATAGTTTATCCTGAGTCACTCGAAGGAAAGTATGGCGTCAAAAAAGAGGGTTGGAATTATTCTTTTTAAAATAGTGGAACACAACAACCTGAAATGCTTTTATGTTGTAATCTTTCTGCTAGCGATGCTTCGACAAGCTCAGCATGACAGCACTAAATTTTGTACGAATATTTCAATCTCTGTCAGAAATAAAATAGTTCGAAATAAACGGCAACGCCTAACTATTTCTTCTTTTTATAATCTCCCCGCTTCCAGGCCTTAATAAATTCTGACCAGGCCACGGGGTTAAAGATGTTCATTGGTGCGGTTTGCCCGGCATAATAAGCCTTACGTGCATTTTGCTTCAGGTAGTTATTGGCGGCTTCACGGCCGTCGCTTGGCAGCACCGCAGCCAGGGCTCTTAAAGAAGCTGCGCTGGTATTTTTGCGGGCAATTTCCTGGTCATCATCATTGATCTGCGCATTCACAAAATCTCTTTCAAATTCCTGTTTGGTAGGCCGCCGCCGTATGATAGTTGCCGGCAGGTAAACCGTATCTTCCACCATCAACTGTATAACACTTTGCTGGTTACCATCTAAAGTTTTGGGGATGGTGACAGATTTTGGTTTGTAGCCAACACTCGTAAACTCGATCTCATCCCCTTTTACTACTACTATGGAAAATACACCCTGTTCATTAGTAATGGTGCCGCGGTTTTGTCCTTTTATAACAACGCTTACCGACGGAATGCCTTTAAGGCTATCAGCCGTCATTACAACGCCATACAACTGAACCACGGAATCTTTGTAGGTTTCAAACTGCGCATGTGCAGCAAAGGGAAAGCACAAACCGAGAAAAAAGGAAAGGCGTAAAAGTTTTTTCATAAGCGCAGGCTCAAAGCCACTAAGTATTGATCAAAAAATTAAAAATAAGCATTTGCACAAATACTACCCATCTAAACAAAGTACGGTCATCAACCTTTAATTTTGCGGGCTGTAAGTGTTTTTAACAAATAATTGAACTGATGACCACCGAAGATGTTTTGAAAGCCTTAAGTAACGTGCAGGAACCCGATCTTGGCAAAGACCTTGTGACCTTAAATATGGTAAAGGATATTGCAATAGATGGCAATAACGTACAATTTACTGTTGTACTTACCACGCCGGCCTGCCCCATGAAAGACCTGATCAAAAATGCCTGTATAAATGCTATCCATATACTTGTTGATAAGGCAGCAGCCGTTACGGTAAACTTTACCAGCAATACCACAAGCATGCGGCGTGATAATAAAAATGTATTGGCCGGCGTAAAAAATATTATTGCAGTGGTGAGTGGAAAAGGCGGCGTTGGTAAAAGCACCGTTTCTGCAAACCTTGCGCTGGCGCTTTCAGCCAACGGCGCCAAAGTTGGATTGATGGATGCCGATATTTACGGGCCGAGTGTGCATATTATGTTTGGTATGCGTGGCGAAAGGCCCATGATGCGTGAAGTAGACGGCAAAGGCCTGATAGTGCCGCTTGAACGCTATGGTATTAAATTATTAAGCATTGGTTTATTGGTTGATGAAAAGCAGGCCGTGGTTTGGCGTGGCCCAATGGTGAGCAGTGCCATTAAGCAGTTTGTGAATGATGTGGACTGGGGTGAACTGGATTATCTTATTCTTGATATGCCACCTGGGACAGGCGATATACATTTGACTGTTGTGCAAAACATTCCGGTAACCGGTGTTATTGTAGTAACCACACCGCAACTGGTTGCGCTGGCAGATGCTAAAAAAGGCATTGCCATGTTCTCACAGGCCGGGCTAAAAGTGCCTGTGATCGGGCTTGTAGAGAATATGAGTTACTTTACTCCTGAAGAATTGCCTGATAAAAAATTCTACATTTTTGGTAAAGATGGCGGCAAGCGCCTGGCCGATGAATATGATATACCCTTGCTTGGACAAATACCGATTGTACAGAACATTCGTGAGGGCGGAGATATTGGTATCCCTGTAATGATGGGTGATGATGAAATAACGAAACAGGCCTTTATTGATTTTGCAGC
>JANLXV010000483.1:0-2406 GCA_031365305.1 Chitinophagaceae bacterium | reverse complement strand
CCATTGTATTCAAAATGTAATAGCACTGTGGCTCATATCTTTGGGATTGCTAAATTAAAAGAAAATCATAAAGAAGAAAAAAAACATTTGACACAATGCGGCAGCACACCGATTGCTATCAGCCGTAAACAAGGTTCACTTCTTTAAACACTTTGGAAACCCAATCCGATAGCTATCGGATCATCAATAATCTTATCCGTATGTTTTTTTACTTTCAATATTACCTGTTTTGATGTAGGTGTATTGCTTTTATAGGCAACACTGGTAATAGGTACCAATACATTTGCTTCGGGAAAATAAGTGGCTGCGCAACCTTGCGGAATGGGATAGGCAACCACTATAAATTTGTGCGCCACCCTTTCTATCCCGTCATGATTATTAAACAGGTCTACAACATCACCATCTTTAATATCACGGCTGTTCATATCATGCTGGTTCATTAGTATTACACGCCGCTCATTAAAAATTCCACGGTAGCGATCGTTGAGCCCGTAGATGGTTGTATTAAACTGGTCGTGGCTTCTGATGGTCATCATCATTAACTCATCCTCATTCATAGGGAGCCCCGTAAACGTTGCTATATTAAAGTGTGCTTTTGCTGAAGGCGTATCAAAATTTCCTTCACGGTTACAATTGGGCAAATAAAATCCGCCAGGAATTCTTATGCGTTGGTTATAATTTTCAAAACCCCTGATGGTATGTTCAATATCTTCCCTTATAGCATCATAGTGTTGTGCGTATTTATCCCAGTTAATCTTACTGCGGCTGCCTAAGGTTGCTTTAGCCAGTTTGCATACAATCACAGGTTCGCTCAGTAATTGGTTAGATACAGGCTTCAAAACTCCTTTGGATGACTGCACAACGCTCATCGAGTTTTCGCAGGAAACGAACTGTTCTACTCCATTGATAACATCTTTATCGCTGCGGCTAAGGCAGGGTAATATCAATGCCTCTTCGCCATGCACCAAATGGCTGCGGTTTAGTTTTGTAGAAACATGAATAGTGAGATGGCATCGTCGCAATGCTTTAGCGGTATAGGTTGTGTCTGGTGTTGCAGAAAGAAAATTTCCGCCTAAAGCAAAAAATACTTTTGCCTTTCCTTCATGCATGGCTTTAATGCTTTCCACTACATCGTAACCCTGTTGCTGAGGCGGAGTAAAATGGAAGTGACCTTCTATTGATTTTAAAAATGTTTTAGATGGCCGTTCGTAAATGCCCATGGTTCGATCTCCCTGAACATTACTATGCCCACGGACCGGGCAGGTGCCGGCACCAGGTTTGCCTATGCTGCCTTTCAATAATAACAGGTTCACTATTTCTTTTATAGTATCAACAGCATTTCTGTGTTGGGTAAGGCCCATTGCCCAGCAGGCGATAATTTTCTTTTTATCTTTTAAAATGTTAGCGGTTTCTTTTAACTGCACCAGGTCAATGCCAGAGGATTTTACTAATTCATCCATGCTTAGTTGCTGCAAGTGCTTTTTAAAATCGTCGAAGCCTACCGTTTTTTGCTCAATAAAATCGTGGTCAAATACAAAGCCCGGATTTTTTTCTTCTTCCTCCAGCAATAACTTTTCTATTGCCTGCAACAAAGGCATATCGCCGTTTGTTTTTGCCTGTAAAAAAATATCTGTCAATGGCGAACTAATACCTAATAATCCTTTTACCTGCTGTGGATTATTAAAGCCCATTAAACCTGTTTCCGGCAGCGGATTGATAGATATAATAATAGCTCCATTAGCTTTTGCTTTTTGCAAAGCGGTAAGCATACGGGGATGATTGGTGCCGGGATTTTGCCCTAATATTATGATCACTTCGGCTTCATACAGATCTTCAAGTTTTACGGAGCCTTTACCAATGCCCAATGATTCTGTCAATGCTATCCCACTGCTTTCATGGCACATATTGCTGCAGTCGGGCAAATTATTCGTTCCATATTCTCTAACAAAAAGCTGGTATAAAAAAGCTGCTTCGTTACTGGTACGGCCCGATGTATAAAAAATGGCTTCATCCGGTGAAGCCAGGCTATCTAATGCAACTCCAATTTTCTTAAAAGCATCGTTCCAGGGGATAGTTTTATAATGAGAGCTTCCTTTTGACAAATACATTGGTTGTGCAATTCGGCCTTTTTTACCAATCTCATGATCGCTTAATGTTGCCAGGTACTTTACAGCATTCTTTGTAAAAAAAGAAGCGGCTAATTTTTTTGTAGTGGCTTCTTCAGCTACTGCCTTTGCACCATTCTCACAATACTCCGCTATCGCTGACCGCTCATCGTCAGGATCAGGCCATGCACAACTGGGACAAATAAATCCGGTTTTTTTATTTAAATGCCACAACGCTTTTAGGCCACGCAAAACCCCAGCTTCTTTAAATATCATTTTACCAGCGTAAACAATAGCCCCC
>JANLXV010000436.1:0-7771 GCA_031365305.1 Chitinophagaceae bacterium | reverse complement strand
AAATCCAATCCGGTTATAGAACGCCTGCTGCACCGTGTTATTGTCTTTTATTTAAAAAAACCTCAATTTTTTGAATTTTTTCTAACAATGAACAAATCCTCATTGTCCCGCTTCATCATAAATTTTTCCCGGGCATATTTTTCAAGAGTGGCCGGGCTGGTTTTTAAAAGGTCCAATTCTTTTTTTGTGGCCTTTATTTGAGCTGCCATATTTTGTTCACTGTTTTCAAGTTCATGTAATTCGCTAACCCGCTTTAATTGAAGCGGAATATCATTCCGATCAAAGAAAAACATCCACACCGCAAATGCTATCAGGGCCAATAAATATTTGTTTTTGAAGACCACCGGAATTTTATTGATGTGCTTTAACATGCTGATGCATTCATTTTCTACCAAATTTAATTTTTCCGGCCGGATAAATGGCACTGCCATTCAACATTTCTTCAATACGAATAAGCTGGTTGTATTTCGCCATACGATCTGTTCTACTGGCTGAACCCGTTTTAATTTGTCCACAGTTTAATGCCACCGCTAAATCAGCTATGGTAGTATCTTCAGTTTCTCCGCTTCGATGGCTCATGATCGTGTTGTACCCGTTATTTTGCGCAAGCGATACTGCATTAATAGTTTCGGTAACTGTACCAATCTGGTTAACTTTTACCAATAAGCCGTTGCCGATGCCTCTATCAATACCTTGTTGTAAACGGGTTACGTTGGTTACAAAAAGATCGTCGCCCACAAGCTGCACTTTATGGCCTACTCTTTCGGTGAGCATTTTCCAGCCATCCCAATCATCCTCAGCCATTCCATCTTCAATAGAAATAATAGGATACTGATTTACCCAGCGTTCCCAGTAATCTACCAATTGATCGCTGGTTAATTTTTTGCCATCACTTTTATGAAAAACATAAGCTTTTTCTTTATCCTTCCATAGTTCACTGTTTGCGGCATCCATGGCAATACCTATCTGGCTGCCGGTTTTGTAGCCAGCTGCCTCAATAGCTGTAAGCACAGTTTCAATAGCTTCTTCATTGCTTTGAATATTCGGTGCAAAGCCGCCTTCATCACCAACATTGGTGCTGAAACCTTTCTTTTTTAATACTGTTTTTAACGCATGAAAAATATCAACGCCCCATTGCAAACCTTCACTAAAAGATGTGGCACCAACAGGCATTACCATAAATTCCTGGAAGTCAATTTTATTATCTGCGTGAGCGCCACCATTCAGAATGTTCATCATGGGGATGGGCAATGTTTTTGCATTTGTGCCGCCGATATACCTGTATAAAGGAAGGTTGGCTTCTAACGCAGCCGCCTTTGCAACGGCCATACTAACCGCTAAAATTGCATTGGCGCCAAGTTCACCTTTGTTAGGCGTACCGTCCAGTTCAATCATCATGCTGTCAATGCCTGTCTGGTCAACAACATCCCAGCCTAATAGCTTTTCGGCAATTAAGGCATTTACATTTTTTACGGCTTTTAAAACGCCTTTGCCACCAAATATCTTTTTATCATCGTCTCTTAATTCTACCGCTTCATGAATGCCTGTACTTGCACCTGAAGGAACGGCAGCACGACCCAAATGTTCATTTTCTGTAAGCACATCAACTTCTACGGTGGGGTTACCACGGCTATCTAAAATCTGGCGGGCATGTATGCTTGCTATGTAACTCATTTTTCAAAAATTATTTTTAGTTAAGATTTTGAGCCGTCAGGTTTATAAACACATCCTCAAGGCTGCTGCTTTCGTTTTGCAGAGATACGATATTAAGATTATTATCTAATGAAAACTGCAACAGCTTTTTTCGGGTTTCGTCGGGGTTATCAGTATAAATTTTATATTCTTTCCTGTAAAGCGGGTGATTGTTTTCATGCACAGGCTGTACATTTTTTACATGATCCAGGCTCTGCAAATTGTTGGCTTCCACAGCTTCATTAAAAGTGATAAGAAGCGTATTTATAGTTTGATTGTTGCGTAAAAGCGTAAGCTGGTCATCTGCCACAATAGACCCTTTATTAATAATAATCACTCTATCGCAAATGGCTTCTACTTCCTGCAATATGTGTGAAGAGAATAATACTGTTTTATCTTTCCCAAGCTGCCGGATCAGTTCCCTGATCCCGATGATCTGGTTAGGATCAAGACCACTGGTTGGCTCATCCAATATTAAAACTTCAGGATCATGAATTAAAGCCGCGGCCAAACCAACCCTTTGTTTATAGCCTTTACTTAGCTGGTGAATTTTCTTTTTACTTTCAGGTTGAAGGCCTGTTATTCTTATTACTTCATTAATACGGTCAGCGGGGTTGCCTGCTAAGTTATGAAGATCAAAAATGAAACGGAGGTATTCCTTAACATACATATCTGCATAAAGAGGATTGGCCTCGGCAAGGTATCCCACCTTTTGTTTTGAAATAACCTGGTTTATATTAACCGGGTGTCCATTCACCAAAACTGATCCTTCATCTGGCGAAAGGTAGCCGGTAATGATTTTCATTGTTGTAGATTTTCCGGCACCATTCGGACCGAGGAAACCAACAATTTCACCTTTATTTACTTTGAATGAAATGGCATCAACTGCTCTTTGCTCTCCATAAATCTTTGAAAGTGATATCACTTCTATTGACATGAATTGCAATTTACTGCATTGAGGTTATTATTTATTCACCATATTAACTATTAGAAGGAGGTGGCTGCTGTCTCGGCGGACGGTTATCGGGTTGAGGCGGCCGATTGTCCGGCCTCGGTCTTGGAGGCCTTCCCTGTCCGGGCATATTAGGACGTTGCTGCTGCGGCGGCCTGTTGCTTTGCTGGTTATTTTGTTGTGGACCTTGCCTGTTTTGCGGCCCGGGCCTTTGCTGGTTTTGCCGCTCTTTATTCCGTCTTTTTTGTGTGTTACGTTCAAGTGTTCGTAAACTTATCTGGCCAACAACATCTACAAATTCCGGTTCTACCTCTTTAGGTTTACCGCTGATGACTTCTACAGTTTCCAGCGCTTCGGGCTTTATACCCTGGCGATTTTGTTGCTGAATTTTTACTACACCATCTATTGAAACAGGATAATGTTTTGTACTATCCGGCATGGTATACCACATCAGGTTTCTGAAAATATCTTTTTTAATAAGGTAAGCTTTGCCTTTAGCTACCTCAAGCACTTCTGCATTATCAGGGAAATATTGCAGAGCATCCAGGTAAGTATCCAACTCGTAATTTAAACAACATTTAAGCCTGCCACACTGGCCACTAAGTTTTGTTTGGTTAATGCTTAGGTTTTGATAACGTGCTGCATTTGTATTTACACTTTTAAAATCTGTAAGCCAGGTGCTGCAGCATAACTCACGGCCACAACTGCCTATACCGCCCACTTTACCGGCTTCCTGCCTGGCGCCGATCTGCTTCATCTCTACCTTAACCCTGAATTCTGAAGCATATATTTTTATCAGTTCTCTAAAATCAACCCTGTCATCAGCTATATAAAAAAAAGTTGCCTTACGACCATCAGCCTGTATTTCAACTTCCGCCATTTTAAGATCAACTCTTAAGTGCCTGGCTACAGCACGGCTTCTAATCAACACTTCTTTTTCACGGGCCTTATTTTCGGTTAGCTTACTAATGTCTTGTTCAGTTGCCCGCCGTAATATTTTTTTTATGTCGGGATGATCTTCTTTAACGCCTTTCTTTTTTAATTGCAGCCGCACCAATTCGCCTGTGAGATTAACAGCGCCTACATCAAAACCGCTAACACCTTCAACGGCTACTAATTCGCCCTTTTCAAAAATCTGAAGAGAATTATTTCTAAAAAAATCTTTACGGCTGCCATTATTAAATGTAATCTCTACTACACGGCATGATCCCTCAGGGTCGCTAAACGGCAAATTAGCCAGCCAATCATGAACGTTAAGGCGGTTACAACCGCCGGTACTGCAGGAACCGTTACTTTTACAACCGCCCGGTTTGGCGGTACCACAACTGCTACAACCCATACTTTATAATTAATTACTGAAGAAGTAAACCGCTGATTGCGGGAGGAGAAAGATTTACGTTAAGCGTAATACTTTAACGGGCATATTGGTTAAACGCTTTATAATATTTACCAATTGATATATTGGCAGGAACCATTTGCTTTGTTATCGTAGTCGTCATTACCTCTTTAACCAGTTTGTTGAAAACTGCAATCGCTGGTTAACCGGCTTACATACCGGATGCGGCGTAAATCAAAATCCTCAATCCATCAAAATTATAGAATTATCCCTAATAATGTATTGCAGCCTTATAGTGAGTGCATGAAATAACATTTTAGCATGCGCATTTCTTTCAATGTAATAACAAGCCTTATCCAGTTCAGCTATAATTGCTTCCTGTGCTTCCAGGGAACAAATCTTATTTAACCGATTGGCAAAATCTTTATCCTGGTCTGGTAAATTGTAGCCAGAAGCTGATAATGAATCGTTATAGACATTAAGCTTAATGGCCTGTTGTAAAAGATGTATAAAGTATTTTAGAAACTGTTTTTGCTTTTCTCTACCTGTTTTTGCCATATCATCTATCCACTTTACCTGGGCAGCATAATTGACTTTAACGATAGCGTTCAGCCATTCCCTCAGATAGCCCTGCAGGTTGTCTTCGCTGTGATGTAAAGCCATTTGCGCTTCACGAAAATTGCCTTCACTGAGCAAAGCTACCTGGCGGGCCTTTGACTCATCAACACCACGGCTCATCAATTCATTTTCAATATCGGCATCTGCAAGCGCATTTATCTTGATCAATTGGGTTCGGGAAACAATGGTTGACAGAATTGCATTTTCATCTTCAGCAACAAAAATAAACAGCGTACCCGGCGGTGGCTCTTCTATTAATTTCAGGAGCTTATTGCCTTCTTTCCCCATGGCTTCAGGCATCCACATTACAAGGATCTTACTGTTGCCTTCAAAACTTTTAAGGCTTAATGAATGAATGATCTCATCGCATTCCCGGGCAGTAATCTTGCCTTGCTTGTTTTCGGCATCAATAAACTGGAGCCAGTCATAAGTATTGCCGTAAGGCGCTTCTGTTATAAAAGCTCTGAAATCTTTTACGTAATCGTTGCTGATGGGGGCTTCGCCGGATTTTTTTGGAATTGAAGGGAAAGAAAAATGAATATCAGGATGGACAAATTTTGCCGCTTTTAAACAGGACGGACACTGACCACAGGAATCATTAGCTACCTCATCATGTGATGGAGAAGCAGGCTCGCCAAATAACGATGGCGATGTTGTTGTGGCATTTTTACCGGTACACAAAAGGTATTGCGAGAAAGCTAATGCCAGCGGAAGATTACCACTGCCTTCTTTGCCAAGGAATAACAATGCATGACTAAGCCTGTTATGCTTTACAAGATTGGCCAGTTTTTCTTTTACGGTTCCCTGGCCTATAACGTTTTTAAATTGCATGGATGCCTTGCAGAAATCAAGGTTATAACAGAACCTTGCTTTATTACTTCAAATATTTTTGAATCTCTTCGCCTGTTGGCAATACTTTGCTGTCAAATTCAGCCAGCAATTCGCCATTTTCATCTAATAAAAACTTAGTAAAGTTCCATTTGATCTCCGCATCCATTTTGCCATTAAGAGTTTTTGATGTGAGCCATTTAAAAACAGGCGCTATATCATCTCCTTTAACAGATACTTTGGCTGCCATCGGAAAGGTGACGCCATAATTCTTTGTGCAAAATTCTTTGATTTCAACATTTGAGCCCGGCTCCTGGCCGCCAAAATTGTTGGCCGGAAAACCGACAATAACAAGCTTATCCTTATTGGCTTGATAGAGTTTTTCCAGGGCTTCGTATTGTGGCGTAAAGCCGCATTTTGAAGCTGTATTAACTACCAGTATTTTTTTCCCTTTAAAAGATGAAAAATCTATCGTGCCACCTTCAAGGCCTTCAACTTTAAACTGGTGTATGGTAGATGTTGCCAATGGTGAGATTTTAGAAACAGGCTGTAACGTGAATGAGCTGCAAGCAAAAATGCAGGCCACTAATAAAAATTTAGACATACGGTAATTTTTATTATAAAAGTAAACAGTATTGTCCGTAATAATTAAGAGAGGTAAAGTATTAACAGTAGAAAAATTATTTGCTTGCATACGCCAGTGTGGCAACTGATAACGTTAGGCCCTCAACCAAAAGTAGCTGGCTGCCACAGGCTTCAAGCGTTGCGCCTGTCGTAACCACATCATCTATAAGTAAAACATGTTTGTCTTTCAAAGATTCTCTATCAATCACTACAAAACTACCTTCCACATTTTTCCAGCGCTCAATGCGGTGTTTCTTTGTTTGTGTATCGGTATATCGCTGGCGTATAACACATTTATCTAACACGGGAATGTTCATCATTTCAGAAATACCTTTGCCTAAAACATGAGCCTGGTTAAACCCACGTTTTTGTTGTTTATGTATAGCCAGCGGCAAGGGGATGATGGCGTCTACATCTTTAAATCTCGATGATTGAAGTAAGCTGTTTCCTATAACGGTGCCGAGGAAATGTCCCAATTCAATATTGCTTTTATACTTGAACTGGTGAATAAGGTTCTGAATAACCGAAGACTTTGCAAAATAAAATTCACTCGTGGCGGCTTTTACCGGCAGCCTTCCCCAAAATATTTTTTCAACCGGGTTATTAGCATGCATTTCAAATCTTGTATAAGGTAAATCAGCAAAGCAATGTGCACATATATAATTTTCGGGAGAGATGATGTCGCTTCCGCAGCCGGCACAGGTATGCGGATAAAAAAGATGGCCAACTGAACCAAGCATTTTCTTTATGGTAGTTGCTACCGGCATTCCTGTTAAAATAAATATTTATAGATTTGTTCAACCTTACTCAATGGTACAAGCTCTATATTATCTGCAACTTTTCCAAGGTTTTTCATGCTGTATTTACTCAGAATAATTTTTTCAAAACCAAGCCTTGCTGCCTCATCAATGCGTTGCTCAACGCGGTTCACTGATCTTATTTCACCGCTTAAGCCAACTTCCCCAGCAAAGCAAATATGTTCAGGTAAAGCAACATCTTCATAAGAAGATAATAAGGCACATAACACGGCAAGATCAATTGAAGGGTCTTCTACTTTTAAGCCGCCGGCAATATTTACAAAAACATCTTTTACGCCGAAATGAAAGCCGCCTCTTTTTTCCAGCACGGCTAAAAGCAATTGCAACCGCCTTAAGTCAAAGCCTGAAACTGTACGCTGAGGCGTGCTATAAACACTTTGTGTTACCAAAGCCTGCACTTCTATGAGCAATGGTCTTATACCTTCAAGCGTAGCAGCTATAGCAACACCACTTAATTCTTCATCTTTTTGTGTAATTAAAATTTCTGAAGGATTGCTTACCTCACGCATGCCTTCGCCGGTCATCTGGTAAATACCAATTTCGCTTGTGGAGCCAAACCTGTTCTTCAGCGTTCTCAAAATGCGGTAGCCATAATTTCTGTCGCCTTCAAACTGCAGCACACAATCTACCATGTGTTCTAAAATTTTAGGGCCGGCAATACTGCCATCTTTTGTGATGTGCCCGATGAGAAACACAGGCGTGTTGGTTTCCTTGGCAAACTTTTGAAACTCTGCAGCACATTCTCTTATTTGGGATACGCTGCCAGGCGAAGCTTCGATATATGGTGATTGTAAGGTTTGAATAGAATCAACAATGATGAGTTGCTGCTTAAGTTTTTATACCTGTTGAAAGATGGGTTGAGTATTTGTTTATGTAAGCAGGTAAAAGATATCATTGGTTTGT
>JANLXV010000401.1:0-9342 GCA_031365305.1 Chitinophagaceae bacterium | reverse complement strand
AACACCGGATAACCACCAACAAGATCCGCATTATTAGCCGTAACCAGCACATGATGCGGCTTGATGCAGAAATACCGGATGATATGATGCCTGATGATGAACAAGGGTTGCTGCATGCGTTTGAAACTTATATTGCTGTTGAAAACCCGGATATTGTAATACTGGAAGATTATAATAAAGGTGTACTTACCGAGCAGGTGATAGCAGAAGTAATAACTATTTGTAATGCGCAAAACATTATTTCAGCCGTTGATCCAAAACGAAAAAATTTCTTTACATATAAAAATGTTACGCTTTTCAAGCCCAATTTTAAAGAGGTAAAAGAGAGCCTCAATATTTTGTCATCAGAAATTTCTGTTGCAGGGATGAGTGCTATTCATAAGCAACTTCATGAAAAATTAAACCACGATATTTCTTTAATTACGTTGTCAGAGCATGGTATTTTTTATCAGTATGAAAATGAAGCTGCAATTCTTGACTCTCACATCAGGAATATTGCAGATGTCAGCGGTGCAGGAGACACCGTGATTGCTGTGGCTGCGTTAATGTATGCCATTACTAAAAATGTTTTCTTAACGGCTGAAGTTGCTAATATTGCGGGCGGATTGGTATGTGAAGAGGTTGGTACAGCAGCAATTGATAAGACAAAGCTGCTGGCAGAATCATTACTCCTTGTAAGCCATTACGGTGATTAAAAAATTTTAATTTATCCTTTGTAACATAATGGAAAAACAGAAAATATCAATAGCAATACATGGCGGCGCAGGTACTATATTAAAAGAAGATATGACGCCTGAGCTTGAAAAAGCTTATCATGAAGGTTTGCAGCAGGCGCTGGATGCGGGTTATGCAGTTTTAGAAAATGGCGGAACAGCAGTTACTGCTGTTAAGGCTGCTGTAATGTACTTAGAGGACAATGATCTTTTTAATGCAGGCAAAGGTGCCGTGTTTACTAAAAAAGGCGTGCATGAATTAGATGCAGCAATCATGGATGGATCTAACCTGGCAGCAGGAGCTGTAGCTGGTGTAAGAAATATACGGAACCCTATTGAGCTTGCAGAAAATGTTATGCTGCACAGTGGGCATGTTTTTTTAAGCGGAAAAGGTGCTAATGATTTTGCCATACGGCAAGGCATTAAACTTGAACCTGATGAATATTTTTTTTCTGAATACCGGTATCAGCAATGGCGTGAAATACGGGATAGCGATTTGTATCAGCTTGATCATAAAAGCGATAAACTGGTCGGTTTAATGAAAGATAAAAAATTTGGCACTGTTGGCGCTGTGGCTTGCGATGATGAAGGAAATATTGCCGCTGCTACCTCAACGGGCGGGATGACGAATAAAAGATATGGCCGTATTGGTGATAGCCCCATGATTGGGGCCGGTACCTATGCCAATAACAAAACTTGTGCAATATCATGCACAGGCCATGGAGAAATTTTTATAAGAGCTGTTGCGGCTTATGATGTCAGTTGCCTTATGGAATATAAGGAGATGAGTTTAACTGAGGCCTGCAATGAAGTAGTTATGAAAAAACTCTTAAGTATGCATGGCGATGGTGGCTTGATTGGCATAGATAAACAAGGCAATACGGCTTTAATATTCAATAGTGCAGGCATGTACCGTGGTTTAAAAAGCAGCGATGGCACAAATCACATTTCTATTTATGGCGATTAGGTTTTATAGAACGTCACTTTTGTAAAACCAATTCCCCTTAGAAATCTTTCTAATATTTTCCTGCTTCTTTCATCAGCTTTTGAGAGTATATTATTTTCAAGCGCTCTTTGCCTCATCTTTTTGATCATTCGTTGTTTTATCTGTAATACTTCAATAGAGTTCCATTTGCCTTCTTCATCAAATATTTCAAAACCGCTTGGGTTAATAATAGTGCTGAGAAGTTCCGGAGGCGGCAAAGCAATGTTCACTGAATCACCTGAAACGTAAAGATTTCCTGAACCGATTTTTTTAAGATCAGTGCCGGCAAGTAATGTTCCCTTCGCTAATAATACAATATGATCCGGAACAGGCCTCAGACCAGGAAAGGAAGGCAAGTGTTTTGGTTTTGAAGAATCCATAACAATCTCATCATAAAAAGATATCGTAACCAATTGCGCAAGATCATTGATCTGTTTTATAAGCACAGGTGTTTCATCTATCAAAACAGGCTGGCTTTTGAAAGCTGCGCTAAAAAGTGCGGAGAGCTGATCTTTCTTTATAAAAAAATAGACAATGATTGCTGCTAAAAACAATAAAAGCCAATGTCTTGTTTTCATTCAATATTATTGAAGCGACGTTTTACTTTGATCATAAGAAATAATAACTTCCTGGAAACCGAGCCGGTTTAAAAAATTGGTGACTACCAGGTTTGCATTAACCTCGGCAGTTTGTAAAACGCCTAAGGAATCTATACTTTTCCTGATACTTTTTTCACCTTGTGCAGCCAGTGTATTTTTTTCCTCAACACTAAAAGATGATCGGAAAGGTGACACGCCTTCATATTCAACCTTTATATCTTCTGGCCGCATTTTTAACGCAATCAGCTCAGCATGAGGCAGCGTAATGCGAATGGTTTTGCCATCAACATTTACCTGTTCATCTTTGATCTTTGAAAGATCAATCCCTGCAATGATAGAAGCTTTACAACTCATTAAAATTTTTCTGTCACCGGGCTTAAACCATGTTTTGTTATCATTGGCTTTAATCACTTTTGTAACTATATATTCAACTGTAGCCAACTGGCTCAAGGCTTTAATGGATAAAGCTTTTTCTTTAAGATCAGGCTTTTTTGTACAGGCTGTAAAAAATATAAGTAAGGCTACAAGCGTTCTTAAAAACATACATGCAATTTACCAAACAAGAGCTGTTTAAATTCTTAATAATACATTTGCGCAAATTTGATGGATGAAGAAATATGCTGTGATTGTTGCCGGCGGTTCCGGCTCAAGAATGAATACTGAAATACCCAAGCAATTTTTGTTATTAAAAGATAAGCCTGTTTTGTATTATACGATTGCTGCATTCCTGAACGCCTATGAGGATATAGAAATTATTCTTGTGCTGCCCTTAGAACATATTGGAAAAGGGCAGGAGATTATTGATGGCTATTTTGATGCTTCTAAAATTACCGTGGTACCGGGTGGGCGTACAAGGTTTCATTCAGTGCAAAACGGGCTTGCAACTATTAATGAAGAATCTATCATTTTTGTACATGATGGTGTCAGGTGTCTCGTCACTGAAACCCTCATCAGGAGAGCTTTTGAAGGGGCGTTGGCAACTGGTTCTGCAATCCCTGTAATAGACTCAGTAAACAGTGTGCGGATGATCACGGCAGATGGTAATGTAGCTGTAGATAGAAGCCTGATAAAAATGGTACAAACGCCCCAAACCTTTCACAGCAAGATTTTACTTGAAGCTTTTAAAATTGATTATAAAGATAAATTTACAGACGAGGCCAGCGTTGTTGAGGCTTTTGGTTTAAAAGTTAACCTTGTAGAAGGTGATATAAATAACATCAAGATTACCGAAATAAAAGATCTGTCAATTGCTGAAAATATTTTAGAGCTGAGGTAATATTTATTTTTTAAATATCCGTTGAACTCTATTCAGGAGGTTAAATTTTAATGCGGGATATATTTCTTTTTCGGGATTAAAACCTTTAAAGAAAAAAGCAATCCCTGGAATGTTGGACCCTTCAAAGTCGAGGATAATTTTTGTATCTGCATGGTCTTTAATAAAAGCATCAATCAATATGTGAGAGGCGCTTTTTTGTCGCCCGTCTTCAGTATTCCCCGCCATAATGTAATGCGCTCTATCCTTGTATATGAAGAAAATTCCTGAAGCTAAAAGGGTACTATTTTCATATACGCCATAAGTTTTTACCTGGCCATCCTGAAGAAAAATTTTGCAAAGGTTTTTGAATCTTTTAATATCATCTTTTTTAAACGGATTGATATGTTGCATTTTTTTTATGGCCAAATCAATTACAAGTGCATAATTGATATTTCTTTTTACTGCTAAAGAATGCGTTGCATTATTTCTTGAAATTATTTGCCGGTAGCTATTACGGTAACCCTTAAATATATTTTCATAAGATTTATTTAACGATAGTGTATAGTTGGCTCTTGGTATAAGTTCAAAATCTTGTATAGTAAAGCTATTAGCGTAATTGAGATAGATATCTGCGTATTTAAAATGTGCTGGTATTGCCTTTAAGAATAATTCTATAATTTCCTTTGTGAGACTATTGCCAAAAATACCCAGCGATGCACATGTGAACGGTTGGTATAAATAATATATACCGAACTTCTTATTATAAGTAAGCGGCATTACAACTTCATAATCATTAAGTATTAACGCATCCCATGATTTTGACATGGTATCCAGGTATAATGCCGTGGCATAGATAAGGCTGTTGCCTGCGTTTGCTATACATCTATCCCATTTAGCTTTCTCAATAAAACTATTTCTAATGTATGTAATGTTATTTTTTTTAGCAACCATTGAACATGTAGAATGGTAAAGCGCATTTGATCATTTCGATCGAGTGCAATTATTGTCCTTTGCCGGAAACAATAATTCTTAAGGTATGAATCATAATTTTAAAATCAAGGGCAAGAGATATATTTTCAATGTAGATGAGGTCATACTTCATACGCCTGATCATCTCATCAACATTTTCTGCGTAACCAAATTTAACCATACCCCAGCTTGTTAAGCCTGGCACTACTCTAAGTAGATATTTATACTCAGGGTTAGTTGTCACAACCTGGTCAATATAAAATTGTCTTTCCGGCCTGGGACCTACCAAACTCATTTCTCCTTTTAAAATATTTATAAGTTGTGGCAATTCGTCTATCCGCCAACGTCTCATTATCCTGCCCCAAGGTGTGATCCGGTTATCATCTTTCGTACTCAACTGCGGGCCGTTGTGTTCAGCGCCTGCGTACATTGATCTGAACTTATAAATGTTAAATGGTTTGCCTCTCAACCCTATCCTCTGCTGAAAATAAAAGACAGGTCCCTTAGATGATAAGCTGGTGCGGATGATAGCAAACAATATTACAGGAGACAACATAAATAGGGCAACAACTGATAAAACAATATCAACAGTTCTTTTAATGTTTTGCTGCCATGCCTTTAGCAGGCCGGTATGCACATTAATGAGCGGTACGCCCATTACATTATCAGTTTTTACGGCGCCGCTTATATAATCAATCTTATCAGGAATAATTTTTATACCTACTGCATGGCCGCTTAACACTTTCAAAATATTTTCAAGATCAGTTCTCTTATTGCTATCAATGCCAATAATAACTTCTTCAATATGCTTGTTCACCAGGTAATCCTGAATGTTATTCAGTGTGCCGATATTATCAATTTGATTCAAAGAATTATGTGGCTGACTATTTTCTAAGGGAACATAACCGATAATGTTGAAACCCGCTTTTTCAGAATTATTTATCACTTCGCCATAAAAGTTTTCCAATACATCATCATCACCAATTAATAAAGTATTGAACCATACGCTTTGCGATTGTAACTGGTAATGCGCTATGGTAAGAATTATAAACCTGCAAAAAAAGATACATAAGATCATGGGTACAAAAAGCACTATGAAATCTTTCAACTGGAGCATATAATTGGATTGTTCAACAAAAATTCCTTTGTAAACAGAGACGAGTATACAACCGATAAAAACCCATAAGGCAGTGCTGAATAGTTCTGAAAGGCGGGATTTGTGGTATACATTTTTGTAAGCGCCGCTTAGGTGAAATAATAAGATAAAAAAAAGGCTAACCATGAGTGCGGAAAATGGTAAGGCATAGGTTGACTTTATGGTGTTAAATAAACTTTTATCAGAAAGTAAATAGACAAGCCATGCAATACATGCAGATAAAAAATCGAAAAGGGTGTACACCCACGGATGTATCCTGTTCCTCAATTTAAACTATTTGATTTTTGGAAATCTTTTCAAGAATCTGGTGGGCAACTTCCATTGCCAAATAACCATCAACTTCACTCACTGTTGTTCTTGTATTGTTTAATATAGAGGTAACAAAACTTTCAAGTTCCGCTTTAATAGCATTTCCTGCAGGCACTGCCGGCGCAGCTATACCAATTGTTTTTTTCCCTTTGTTTGTTTCAATATCAAAACTAAAAACACCACTTTCCGGTTGGGACTGCATTTTAATAATTTCGGTTTTCTTCTCCAGGAAGTCAATGCTGATGTAAGAATCTTTTTGAAACAACCGCATCTTTCTCATCTTTTTCATGCTGATGCGTGATGAGGTGAGGTTGGCAACACAACCATTGTCGAACTCCATTCTTACGTTGGCAATGTCAGGCGTATCGCTCATAACCGATACGCCGTTTGCAGATATCGACTTTACCGGGCTCTTGACAAGGCTGAGAATAATATCAATGTCATGTATCATCAGGTCCAGGATAACGCTTACATCTGTACCACGTGGATTAAATAGGGCCAGCCGGTGTACTTCAATAAACATAGGATGGAGGTCATGTTTTTTAGCGACGATAAAAGCAGGATTATAGCGCTCAACATGGCCTACCTGCATTTTTATATTAGCTTCTTTTACGAGCTTTAATAGTTCTTTACCTTCTGCTATTGAGTTAGCTAAAGGTTTTTCAACAAATACATGTTTTGATTTTAAAACGGCTTTTTTTGCTAACTCAAAATGTGAAGTTGTAGGTGCCACGATATCTAAAGCATCAGACGCTTCGATTAATTCATCAACGTCGGTAAATCTTTTAAGGCCATATTCTTTTTCAACAAATGCAGCGTTGGCATCAGAAGGATCGTAAAAACCTGCAAGATCAATGTCACTAATTTCTTTCCAGTTATTGATATGAAATTTACCCAGATGACCCACTCCCAAAATACCAACTTTTAGCATTACACGGTTTTAAAGAAATAAAGATAAGAGGAAGCCATTGCAACAACGGCATTTATGTAAGATGCAAACAAAAAAAACCCACAGGAAGTGGCGTTAAATATTAACGGTGTTGTTTACAAATTTGGAATGGGAAAGATAGTTCTTATCCGCACTGTAAAGAAAGAGGCAGGAGCCATTTTTGATGGTTTCTATAATGGGCTTATTAAATGCCTCGGGAAGAGCAGGGCAACCCTGGCTTCTGCCGATATAGCCTTGAGATCTTGCTATTTTTTCATCAACATACCAGGCGCTGTGCATTACAATCGCCCGGTTCAATGCGTTATCGTTAAATCCTTTTTCTTCACCTTCTAATCTTAATGAAAAGCCATGAGTACCATTATAGGTGTCTTTTGTAATATAAAAGCCTAAGCTGCTTTGGTAACTTTCGCCAACGTTTGAAAATTGCGACGCCATATCTTTACCCGAGTTACGGCCATGAGCAACGAATGTGTTGAATAAAACTTTTTTGGTTTCAAGGTCAATTACAAATAATCTTTTTTTAGAAGACTGAAGCGTGAAATCAACTATAGATAATACTTTATCATTTCTTAATTTACCGGAAGCTTTTAAATTGTTGTATCCATTGAGCGCATACTCGAAAGCTTGTCTTGAGAGACCAAGATTTTCAAGGTTTAGCTCATTATAAATTTCCGCAGAAGCATACCTGACAACGCCTACAGGAATAGCGACATTAATGTTGTTTTTTAAACCAGGAAGATAAGGTTGTGTTTTACCGGAGATAAAAGGAACGTGAACCATAATTGCTCCCATTATTATCATTGTGATACAAAATCTCTTTGTTAACATCATGGTTGGAATGAGCTAAGTAAAACGTGAAAAAATAAAGCGAATTGTAATAATGCTGTGGTAGTCAAAAATAAGTCCTTTACTATTTTAAATAAATCTTTTATACTTTCTTTAAGAAAACCTTCCTAAGTACCTGATTATCAAATTAATTTAAATAATATAATACTGCCAACCCTTGCCAGTTCTTCTGAAACATAGTCATGGATTTTTCATTTTTGCAATTAATTTTTAAAAATATCACTGATGACTTTTCCATTTGAAAATGGCATGTCTATCTTCAACAATGCTGCAACAGTTGCTGCAATGTCAACCTGGTCATGGTTGCTGGTAGATACATAGTTAGTCTTGAAATCAGGGCCCATAGCAAAAAGCTCAATATGTTTACAACCATCACAAGTATCGCCATGTGTTATATATCCGCTTAAATGCCCTGCAGTATGGCGGCCATGATCGTTGGTAACAATTAAGGTGGTTTTGTCTTTATAAAAATTATCCGCCTGTAGTTGTTGCCATAAAAGAGCAATGTAATTGTCGGTATCTACAATGCCTTTTAAGTATGCTGCCGAGTCAGCAGCGTGACCTGCAGCATCGGGTTGTTTAAAATTGATAAGTACTAATTTGGGATGTATTGTAGAGAGAATATTTTTTGCATGGTCGAAAGTTACATTGTCGTTACGGTAGCCGGTTCCGGGGCCGTTAACGCCACAATCAGTACTTGGTCTGAATTTACCTTTCCAATCAGGGTGAACACAATCCGATAAAACTTCTAACTTGTCCTTCGTTGCAATCACCCACGCTTTTGTAGAATCTTCTTTTGATTTTTGAAGCCAGTGTTGAAAGAACGAAGGCTTTTCCGGCGTGGCTGTACCATCGTTAGCAATAAATTGATAAAAGCCCGTTACTATAGCTGTATGGCCGGGCACCGTTGCTGTAGTGCCATTATTATATATCGCATCACATAATATTCCTTTTGAAAGTAAGGCATATCTTTTCGGGATAAATCTATGTAAAGAATCACCCCAGGTTTCAGTATACCGTGCGCCGTCTACCACTACTATTATAACATTTTGAGTTTTATATATCACAGCAGGCGGCGGCGGTGGTGGTGGGGGTATAATGGGAATTTCCTGCGTTGCAGGCTTTTTACTGCAGTAGATAGTACTAAGGGATAAAGTAAAAACTAAAAAAAGATGTGATAGTTTTGTTGTACGGGTCATATAAGCAAAGATGATTCTAAATCTTTATCCTTCATACAATATAGTGTTAAGGATTCATAAAACCAATACATTTCATGATCACTTAAGATGAATAAAAAAGCCACCGGAGGGTAATCTTAAAGCTGCTTTTAAGATTTGAAACATTTATGCTGCCGTGAGATCACTTCAGTTTTTTAACTCTGATTGCAGCCTTGCATAGTCTGACCGAAGCTGCACATATTTCACCTGCTCAACCTTGTATAATTTTTTGCTTACCCGGGATGTGAAGAGCATAAGGGCAAACATGACCATTACAATAATATACCTGATTTTTATATGAAATTTATTTTTGGCTTAAGGCTAATGTATTTCAATACGTTTAC